>NZ_JAUOES010000015.1:0-110114 GCF_031932065.1 Shewanella scandinavica | reverse complement strand
GTTGCAACTGTGACCGTTGGCGGCATGGATGCCGTCGTCGAGCCCTCAGGGACGAGTTTATGGCGAGTCACAGGGGAAACAATGACAATTCATGCTGCAAACTGACAACAAAGTTATCTTGCTTTGGGGCAATAGCTTTTTCGCAGAACGGCAGCGAGAGGGTTGGTTAGGATTGGCATTGTTGCACCTGTGGCCTTCTAAAACAGGATGTTTTAGTTGAGCCCTCAGGGACGCTTTTTGTTAAACAAAGAGGTGGTGAGTCACAGGGAAAACAATGATAATGAATGATGCACAACTGACGATACCATTATCTTGCTTTGGGGAACCCAAATTGCAGGCATAAAAAAACCGCTGGGTAGCGGTTTTTATATTTTGCAATCTTAACGGGTTTTAATCGAAACCGATTATAGACCCGCGTCAGCGCGCAGTGCTTCAGCTTTGTCCGTTGCTTCCCAAGGGAATTCGTTACGACCAAAGTGGCCATAAGCGGCAGTCGCTTGATAAATTGGACGTGCTAAATTTAGCATGGCCGTTAAACCGTATGGACGCAGTTCGAAGTGTTGACGTACTAACTTGATCAGCAAATCTTCAGACACTTTACCCGTACCGAAGGTCTCGATGCTGATAGAAGTCGGCTCTGCCACACCAATAGCGTAAGACACTTGGATTTCACAGCGATCAGCAAGACCTGCTGCAACGATGTTTTTTGCCACATAACGGGCAGCGTAAGCCGCGCTACGGTCCACTTTTGATGGATCTTTACCAGAGAATGCGCCACCACCATGACGGGCCATGCCGCCATAGGTATCAACGATGATCTTACGACCGGTTAAGCCGCAATCGCCTACTGGACCACCGATAACAAAACGGCCAGTTGGGTTGATAAAGAACTTAGTGTCTTTGTTTAGCCATTGAGCCGGTAATACTGGCTTGATGATGGTTTCCATCACGCCTTCAATTAAGTCGGCTTGTGAAACGTCATCTCTGTGCTGAGTCGACAATACTACAGCATCGATACCGACAATTTTGCCATCATCATAGGCAAACGTGACTTGGCTTTTCGCATCTGGGCGTAACCAAGGTAGCGTGCCATTTTTACGCACTTCAGACTGACGCTTCACTAATGCGTGGGCATAAGTGATAGGCGCTGGCATTAGCACGTCGGTTTCGTTGTTGGCATAGCCAAACATTAGCCCTTGGTCGCCAGCACCTTGCTCAGCAGGGTCGGCGCGGTCTACACCTTGATTGATATCAGGTGATTGCTTACCAATGGCGTTTAATACCGCGCACGAGTCTGCATCAAAACCCATATCTGAGTGGGTATAACCAATTTCACGCACGGTTTTACGGGTGATTTCTTCG
Source organism: Shewanella scandinavica (assembly GCF_031932065.1). Classification (NCBI taxonomy): domain Bacteria; kingdom Pseudomonadati; phylum Pseudomonadota; class Gammaproteobacteria; order Alteromonadales; family Shewanellaceae; genus Shewanella; species Shewanella scandinavica. The sequence goes on along the minus strand of NZ_JAUOES010000015.1, from coordinate 108,752 downwards.
ATATCAACCCAAGCAGAAGTCGTGACTTCGCCACCGACTAATACCATGCCAGTTTTGACATAAGTTTCACACGCCACGCGTGCTTTTGGATCTTGAGCCAGAATTGCATCTAGCACAGCATCAGAAATCTGATCTGCAATCTTATCGGGATGACCTTCTGAGACCGACTCAGAAGTAAACAAGTGCTTTGCCATAGTAGGAAAATCTCGTCGTTAGCATTCAAACGTGTAGAAGCATCTACATCTAGACGGCTATTTTAGTTTAAATCCGATTGCCGATCACCCCCAGTGAGAAAAAATCCTCTCAGATTGTGACCTGAAAACGACTATGTTCAGTCTTGAAGTGGTTATTTTTCTTATATTTCATAGCATTAAGTTTACTCGATTTTTGAGAAATTTATTTCTCCATTACAAGTGATCCTTGTGATGCCCACTCAAGTAAACGCCAGTAAAGTGACTAGCTTGTTTCTGCGAGTTTACGATTCGGCCATCTTTTGCTGAGTGAATGATAATTTTAGTTTGCGTCACACTGGCATGTAGGGGAAAATATGCATCCAAATTGCCCGCTAGACCCCACAAACAAGCAGGAGAGAGCATGTCTTCCCGTAAAGTACTCGCAAACGCAATCCGTGCGTTAAGTATGGATGCAGTTCAAAAAGCAAATTCAGGCCATCCCGGCGCCCCAATGGGTATGGCAGATATTGCTGAAGTGCTGTGGAATGATTTCCTTAAGCACAACCCGACCAATCCTAAATGGGTTGATAGAGACCGTTTCGTCCTTTCTAACGGTCACGGTTCAATGCTGATCTACTCTTTACTTCACCTGACAGGTTATGAATTACCAATTGAAGAGCTGAAACAGTTCCGTCAATTGCATTCAAAAACCCCGGGTCACCCAGAATACGGTTACACCCCAGGTGTTGAAACCACAACGGGTCCACTCGGCGCGGGCATCAGCAATGCTGTCGGTATGGCGATTGCTGAAAAAACCTTAGCGGCACAGTTTAACCGTGATGGTCACGATATCGTTGATCACTACACTTACTGCTTCGTCGGCGACGGCTGTTTGATGGAAGGTATTTCCCACGAAGCCTGTTCATTAGCCGGTACTTTAGGTCTAGGCAAACTGGTCGCATTTTGGGATGACAACGGTATTTCTATCGATGGCCATGTTGAAGGCTGGTTCACCGATGATACGCCAAAGCGTTTTGAAGCTTACGGCTGGCATGTGATTGCCGGTGTTGACGGTCATGATAGCGCGGCAATCCGTGCTGCTATCGAAGCGGCTAAAGCGGTGACCGATAAACCAACCATGATTTGCTGCAAAACCATTATCGGTTTTGGTTCACCCAACAAATCTGGCAGCCACGATTGCCACGGCGCGCCATTAGGCGATGCGGAAATCGCCGCAGCCCGTGAATTCCTTGGCTGGCCATATGCACCATTTGAAATCCCTGCTGACGTTTATGCGGGTTGGGATGCCAAAGAAGCTGGTGCTGCCCGTGAAGCGGCATGGAACGAGAAGTTTGCGGCTTATAGCGCAGCTCACCCAGAACTGGCTGCTGAATACGAGCGCCGTGTACTGAAAGGTGAATTACCTGCTGATTTTGAAGAAAAAGCGCAGGCATTCGTGCAAGCATCACAGGACAAAGCCGAAGGTATTGCGAGCCGTAAAGCCTCACAAAATGCCATCGGTGCTTTCGGTGCTATGTTACCTGAACTGTTAGGCGGCTCTGCTGACTTAGCGGGTTCTAACCTGACACTGTGGTCAGGTTCTAAAGGCATTCAAGACGATCCTGCCGGTAACTACATTTACTACGGCGTGCGTGAATTCGGCATGAGCGGCATTATGAACGGTGCTTCGTTACATGGTGGTTTCATCAACTACGGCGCAACTTTCATGATGTTCATGGAATACGCCCGTAACGCAGTTCGTATGTCGGCGCTGATGGGCATTCAAAACATCTTCGTTTATACCCATGACTCTATCGGTCAAGGTGAAGATGGTCCAACGCATCAGCCAGTTGAGCAATTAGCTAACTTGCGTATGACGCCAAATATGGCCGTATGGCGCCCATGTGATGCGGCAGAAACGGCGGTTTCTTGGAAAGCTGCGATTCAACGTCGCAATGCGCCAACGTCACTGATTTTCAGCCGTCAAAACCTCAAAGCCCAAGCGCGTACCGCTGAGCAATTAGCCAACGTGGCTAAAGGTGCTTATGTACTGCAAGACTGTGCGGGTACACCAGAACTGATCCTGATCGCAACCGGTAGCGAAGTACAATTGGCGATGGATTCTGCGGCTGCATTAACTGAGCAAGGTAAACAAGTTCGCGTAGTCTCTATGCCATCGACAACTGAGTTCGATAAGCAAGATGCAGCGTATAAAGAATCGGTATTACCACGTGCTGTGACTAAACGTGTGGCTATCGAAGCTGCGCATACCGACTTCTGGTACAAGTACGTCGGTTTTGAAGGCACTGTTGTTGGCATGACCACTTTTGGTGAGTCAGCGCCGGGTAACGTGTTATTGAATCACTTCGGTTTCACCGTTGAAAATGTGCTGAATGCTGCAAAATCATTGGGCTAATCGCTCAAGGGATTAGATTCAATACAAAAGGTTAAACTTTTTAAGTGTTAATCTGTATAATGCGGCCTGCAATCTTTTGCAGGCCGTTTTTGTATTTAGAGGAAATTGAGACCTCAATGATCCGAGTCGCTATCAATGGTTATGGCCGTATCGGCCGCTCTATTCTTCGTGCTTTGTACGAGTCTGGAAAACGGCAGCAAATGCAGATTGTCGCGATTAATGAATTAGCTAAACCTGAAGCCATTATTCATCTGACCCAGTACGACACCACCCACGGTCGGTTTGCGCACAAAGTGAAACTCGTCGATGATCACATGCTGATTGGCGACGATGCGATAAAAATTCTCCACGAGCCCGATCCCACAAAACTCCCTTGGCATGAGATGGACATAGACATTGTCTATGAGGCCACAGGTGTATTACTCGATCGTCAAAGCTGCGAAGCCCATATTCATGCCGGCGCTAAACAAGTGCTGATAAGCCATCCATCCTCAGCCGATGTCGATGGCACGATTGTCTATGGTGTGAATCACGATTTACTCCGCGCCGAACACACAGTCGTTTCCAACGCTTCTTGTACAACTAACTGTATCGTACCTGTGATCGACGTACTCGATCGCCACTTCGGCGTTAAAAGCGGTGCCATTACCACTATCCATTCGGCGATGAACGATCAGCAAGTGATTGATGCTTATCATGATGACTTACGTCGTACCCGCGCCGCCGGCCAATCGATTATTCCAGTAGACACTAAGCTTGCCCGCGGTATTGAGCGAATTTTGCCGCACATGAAAGATAAGTTTGAAGCGATTTCGGTGCGCGTGCCCACCATCAACGTGACGGCGATCGATTTGTCTGTGACGCTTGAGAAAACCGTCGATATTGCCACTGTAAACCAGGTGCTGGAATCGGCCGCCAATGGGCGATTTAACGGCATTTTGGGTTATACTGATGAGCCCTTGGTTTCATGTGATTTCAACCATGATCCGCGCTCCAGTATTGTTGACGGTACCCAGACCCGTGTCAGCGCCGGTCAACTGGTGAAGCTGCTGTTGTGGTGCGATAACGAGTGGGGTTTTGCCAATCGTATGTTAGATACGAGTTTGGCGATGATCGCAGCCAAGCGAGGCTGATAAAAAGTAGATTATTCACCGGTGGGTCACTCAGTTATATGCCAATTCGACGGGATGTCGAGCGCCTAGCGGCAGTAAACTGATACCGGCCATGTGTGAAACCAGTTTGTTTTTTGATTATAAAAGGAAGCGTTACTATGGCAATTATCAATATGTCAGATTTGGATCTACAAGGTAAGCGCGTGCTTATTCGTGAAGATCTCAATGTGCCTGTTAGCAACGGCGTCGTCACCAGTGATGCACGTCTGCGCGCCTCTCTACCAACTATTGAGTTGGCCCTTGCTAAAGGCGCCGCTGTGATGGTGATGTCGCACTTAGGTCGTCCGACCGAAGGTGAATACAATCCCGAATATTCTATGCAACCTGTGGTTGACTACTTGGCTAAAGCCTTGTCGTGTCCTGTGCGTTTAGCGACGGATTATTTAGACGGCGTCGACGTTGCCGTCGGTGAAGTGGTTGTGTTCGAAAACGTGCGTTTTAACGTAGGCGAAGGCAAGAACAACGAAGCGCTGTCGCAAAAAATGGCTGCACTGTGTGATGTCTATGTTATGGACGCCTTTGGTACTGCACATCGCGCCCAAGCATCGACTCACGGCGTTGGCATGTTTGCCCCCATCGCTTGTGCCGGTCCATTACTGGCGCAAGAATTAGATGCCTTAGGCAAAGCGTTAGATAATCCTGCGCGTCCTATGGTGGCGATTGTCGGTGGCTCTAAAGTATCAACTAAGCTTACCGTGCTAGAAAGCCTTTCAGGTATCGTTGACCAGTTAGTGGTTGGTGGCGGTATTGCCAATACTTTCATCGCGGCGGCGGGTTACAATGTCGGTAAATCACTATATGAAGCGGATTTGATCGACGAAGCTAAACGTTTAGTGGCCAATGCTAAGAGCCGTGGCGCCGATATTCCTGTGCCGACTGATGTAGTCGTGGCTGGCGAGTTTAGCCCAACGGCTGCGGCAACCTTAAAATCAGTTAGCGAAGTCGCTGATGGCGAAATGATTTTTGATATTGGTCCAGATAGCGCTGAAGCTCTAGCTAAAATCATCGAATCTGCTGGCACTATCGTGTGGAACGGCCCTGTGGGCGTATTCGAATTCGACCAATTCGGTGAAGGTACTAAACGTATCGCCCAAGCGATTGCCGATTCAAAAGCCTTCTCTATCGCCGGCGGTGGTGACACTTTGGCTGCGGTTGATAAGTACGGTATTGCCGATAAAGTGTCTTACATTTCGACTGGCGGCGGCGCTTTCCTCGAGTTCCTCGAAGGTAAAGAGTTACCGGCTGTGGCTATGTTAGAAAAGCGCGGCGCTTAATCATCAAGTTTTAAAATACGCGGCGCATAAGACGCCGCGATAGGCTCTGATAACATCAAAGCTTGATAATAAATAAAAGAATTATAAAAAAACCGCCCGTGTTTATTTTAGATATTTATTTCAGGTACTTATTTTAGGTGCTTGTTTAAGGTATCTAGCTGAATACGGGTATAAAAATCCATCCAAACGATAGTGACCTCGGTGACCAAGCGTTGCAGAATGTGACAGTCACCCTATTATTGGAGTTAAAAAATGGCGTTAATTTCCCTACGACAACTACTCGACCACGCGGCAGAACATGGATACGGTGTGCCTGCGTTCAACGTTAACAACTTAGAGCAGATGCGTGCCATCATGCAGGCCGCTGAAGCAACAGACAGTCCTGTTATTGTGCAAGCTTCTGCTGGCGCGCGTAAATACGCTCGCCCACAGTTCTTAAAATATTTGATGGCAGCGGCTCTTGAGCAGTACCCAGATATTCCTGTGTGTATTCACCAAGACCACGGTACCGATCCTGATATCTGTCAGCGTTCTATCCAATTAGGCATGTCATCAGTGATGATGGATGGCTCTTTGATGGCTGACGGCAAAACACCAGCATCTTATGACTACAACGTCGATGTTACCCGCCGTACAGTGGCATTTGCCCATGCGTGTGGCGTGTCAGTTGAAGGCGAAATCGGCTGTTTAGGCAGTTTAGAAACTGGCCAAGCAGGCGAAGAAGACGGTGTTGGCGCGGCAGGTATTTTAAGCCACGATCAAATGCTGACTACCCCTGATGAAGCGGCGCGTTTTGTTGCCGATACCCATGTCGATGCACTTGCCATCGCAATCGGTACTAGCCACGGTGCTTATAAGTTCAGCCGTAAACCTACGGGCGATGTACTGCGTATTGACCGCATCAAAGAAATCCATGCGCGTATTCCTAACACACACTTAGTGATGCACGGTTCATCTTCTGTGCCACAAGAATGGTTACAGATCATCAACCAATACGGTGGTCAGATCCCAGAAACCTACGGCGTGCCATTAGAGGAAATCGTAGAGGGTATCAAGCACGGTGTGCGTAAGGTGAATATTGATACTGACTTACGTTTAGCATCAACAGGTGCGGTACGTAAGTTCTTAGCAGAACACCCAAGTGAATTTGACCCACGTAAATTCTTGAAAGCGTCAATGGAAGCCATGGCAGACATCTGTACTGTTCGCTACGAAGCTTTCGGTTGTGCTGGTCAAGCATCTAAGATTAAGCCATTGTCTTTACAAGCAATGTATAAAGCGTATCAGTCTGGCGCGTTAGATCCTAAGATCAACATGTAAGCGTTATCGCTAGGACAAAAACCCGCTAATGCGGGTTTTTTTATGCTTAAAATAGATGCAATTTTCATTTTTTAATCGTCAATGCTAATATTGCGCAGATTTTCAGGGGAAAAAACTAACCCATATTAATATGTGCTTATCCAGCTTCGCTGGAAGAACAGATATTTATAGGGATTGGATTTAACGGAACAGGAACGGATAAACATGAAAAAAGTACTGACCGCAGCGATATTAATGACTGCACCTTTTATGGCGACTGCAGGGGCCGATTTTGTAAAAGGCGACAAAACGTTCGCTGGTGAAGCAGAGTTAGGTGCCACCTTAACTACAGGTAACACTGAAACTTCCTCATTTAAGGGACGTTTAAATCTTAAGCATGAGCTAGGCGATTGGGAAAATCAGTACTTACTAGAAGGTTTATACAAAGAAGATACCGGTTCTGTCACCGCGAAACGCTATTTAGCGGGTGCACAGGGTAACTACAAGATGACAGATAGTAGCTACCTGTTTGCGAATGCCAGTTATGAAGTCGACCCGTTTACTGGTTATGACTATACCCTATCTGGCGCAGCGGGTTATGGTCATAGACTGTATGACACCAGCAAGACCTTTTTAGATGTCGAAGTGGGTCCGGGTTATATCTATCAACGTCTGGATACTGAGCAAGCGCTTATCGAAGGTTATGACACCAACGACAGCGTTGTTGCCCACGGCGTGATTAACTTTGAAACTGAAATCACTGAAACTTCTAAATTCCAACAGCGTTTCGTTGCCGATTACGGTGACAAGTTAGATGCCCGTTCTGAAACTTCATTAACGGCAAATATTATTGGCGCATTGGCGATGAAGTTTGCCATTATTGTGCGTTACAACAGCGAGCCGCTGGATGATAAGAAAAGCACAGATACCGAAACCAATATGACCTTGTTGTATGCTTTCTAATGCTGTGACACTGATTTAAAACAAAAAAGCACCTTCGAGGTGCTTTTTTATTGGCTGTTTTTGGACTAAGTTGAATATACGTTAAGCTTTTCTTTATTAGTAACATCTGTAGTTATACAAAAATTAATGTTTTAAATGCCTTTGGTTATAGGGTAATGCATAGAAAGTTGCGTTTTATCAACATTTGCTATGCCGAAGCTATGGTAATTTTCGACTAATTTCCTACGTAGAGATGAACTTTAATGAAATTACAGCGGTTGTTTAAAGGCAGTGGAATGGCGTTGTGGAGTCTATTCTGCGTTGCAATATTGAGCGGATTCTCACCTGCAGCATGGGCTATGACAGAAGGGGCAGATCGGCTTAATTTAACCGCCGCGAGCGTGGGTTATGTCGCTGTCTGTGTGTTTGTGCTGGCTTACGTATTGGTGATGGCTGAGGAGACATTACATTTACGCAAGTCGAAACCTGTGCTCGTTGCGGCAGGGATCATCTGGGGCATGATAGGTTTTGTCTATATGCAAAACGGCATGTCCGAAGTGTCGGAAGCGGCATTCAAGCAAAACTTGCTCGAATACGCCGAGCTACTGCTCTTCTTGCTGGTGGCGATGACGTATATCAATGCCATGGAAGAACGTAATCTGTTCGATGCGATCCGTGGCTGGCTGGTGGGCCGTGGTTTTAGCCTGCGAACCGTGTTTTGGTTAACGGGATTTATGGCGTTTTTCATCTCGCCCGTGGCCGATAACTTAACCACAGCTTTACTTATGTGCGCTGTGGTGATGAAGGTTGGGGCAGGGCAACGCAAGTTTATTACCCTTGCCTGTATCAACATTGTCGTAGCCGCCAACGCGGGTGGCGCGTTTAGCCCCTTTGGTGACATCACGACCTTAATGGTATGGCAAAAGGGCCTAGTGCACTTTGGCGATTTCTTTAATCTGTTCATTCCCGCCCTCGTTAACTTTGCCTTACCCGCCGCCATTATGAGTGTGTTCATCCCGCATTTTGTGCCCGAGCCTGAAAAAGAGCATGTGTACACTAAGCCCGGTGCTAAACGTATTGTAGGGCTGTTTTTACTTACCATTGCTACGGCAGTGTGTGCCCATTCCTTCTTAGGTATGCCGCCAGTACTGGGCATGATGACGGGATTAGGCTTCCTGCAATTCTTTGGTTTTTACCTGCGCAAAACCTTCAATCGTTCCGTTGCCCGCGAACGTGAAAAGGCGGAATTAAGACAAGACAAATTACGCCTGCAGCAACTTGGCAGTGTGGTGCCATTTGATGTGTTCAGCCGCATTTCCCGCGCCGAGTGGGATACTTTGTTGTTCTTTTATGGCGTGGTGTTATGCGTCGGCGGCCTAGGTTTTATGGGATATTTGAGCTTAGTGTCTGAGGCCATGTACTCGCACTGGGATGTCACCTATGCCAACGTTGCCGTGGGTTTACTCTCGTCAGTGATTGATAATATTCCTGTGATGTTTGCGGTATTGACCATGAATCCCGATATGGCATTGGGACAGTGGTTATTAGTTACCCTGACAGCGGGTGTGGGCGGCAGTTTGCTCTCGATTGGCAGTGCGGCAGGAGTTGCCCTGATGGGGCAAGCGCGCGGCATTTACACCTTTGGGGCACATCTGCGGTGGACGCCTGTGATAGCTTTAGGTTATGTGGCGAGCATTTTAGTGCACATGTGGTTAAACGCCGCGATGTTCTAACACTGCGTTAGCTTGATTGTCGTTTATCGAGACATGCCGTTTATCGAGACAGGCTTGCGGCTTGTCTCACGAAAATTAACTATTTGCTGGCTTGGGTTAGCAAGATCACATTAATCATTGGTTGGCTTGCATAGACTTAACTCCGTGTTTTTATGGAGTTGAGTTAATGTGTATGCAATTGGGAGACTGCAGGTTTGATCGAGAACGAGGCATGCTGATTGAGTTGTCTCGCGATGAATCTTGGCATCTTTCTCGGGCCGAGTTACAAGTGCTCACGTTATTGCTTGAACACCAAGGTCAGTTAGTTTCAAAGCACATGCTAAAAACGGGAGATGGACAAGGTCCGCCATTAACCGATGCCTCTGTGTCCCGCGCTATATCCACGCTCCGCTCCTTTCTAGGCCCTCAGCACGAGGGCTTGATCGAAACCGTTAAAGGCCAAGGTTATTTATTGCGGCCATCAAACGGCAGCGAATATCGAGGCGTCAATTACCTCAGACTACACACTGTGCCTTTGTGGAGTGCCTTAGTGTTATTTGGGGTGATGTTGGCGTTTTCGGTGTTTTATCTGAAACACACAGATCACAGCAAGCCGACCCAAGCTTTGATGACGTCGATACTGTCGTTAGCCTCGGGTCAGCAAGTGCGCTTGAACTTATATGCCGACTCCAGTGCGAGTAACACCTTACTGTTCGAAATGGGCGAGCGCTTAAGCGCGGGCCTCATTGCCTGTGGCAAGAGCGATTGGGCGGATGTTTATGCGTCTTTATCCCATGACAAACAAGTGCTTAATATGACGTTTCGCGGTGAAAAACTCGACCAGTCAGTGCTCCGCAATATTAGCATCAGCGATTTTTCTCGCCCCAAAGCATTCATCGACTCTGCCTGGCTGCGCGAGGTGGATATCTGTGGCTAAATGGCTCAAGTGGACCATCAATATTGTTATTTTGTCGGCCTTGATTGCGGCTTGCGGGGTGATTTATAAACAGTCGGCAACGAGCCGGACCATGATGTTGAGTTGCAGTTCAGAACTGTTTGATCGCCACTTGAGTGTGAATCCAAGTGTCAGCGCCAGTGTTGGTATTGCCAGCAGTGACAATAAATTTTACCTGCTTGTGGACGTATTGATTGCCGCCGACAAAGCGCAAATCAACTACCGTTACTTTAATTTTGATGGCACCAGTGCGGGCCATATTTCGATGCGTGGCAAGGTCGACAGCATTGAGGCCAATAGCATGACTTACAGGGTTGCAGTGGAGACGAAAACTGAATCGGAAATGGAAAAGCAAAAAAATTGGCCAGAACACATGAAATATCTATCTAACATCAGTAGTTTACCGTTTCGCGATTCTGGGGTGAATAATTTCAGTATTGAAGTGTTAGATATGGATGACACTAAGGATTATGCCGTAGTGTTATTCCAACCCAGCAATACGATTTGTGGATGCCGAATCGTAAATAGTCGAATTTAATCAGTGAATTTGAGTTTATTTCAGTTAAGATTAGTGCTCATTGATTTATGTCTACTGCGATGAGTCTCTGTGAGGGCTCATGAAAAGGGTGTTGTGTCTAAGATACGTGTAAAGCAAGAAGAATCCCTGTCGATTAAGTTCAGCCATCAGATGGAAAAGGGCGATAATCGTCAGCTTGATCTCTATTTCTTTTTACCAAAGGAAATGGGCATAGGCTCGCACACGCTCAATGAAGAAGAGTACTACTACAGCGCGATTGTCGGTCGTCGTTCTTACTATTCAGAAGGCTTACACTTACCTTTGGTACAGGGCCGCTTTGCCAGTTTAAATCGCCGCACCGTTGAAGAATTCAGATTGTACTTGAATCTGTTCGCCTATCAGTTTGCCGTTGCAGTCGAAAACGACGTTAAAGAACTCAATCAAATCACAGATGTAACCCATTTTTATTTTGCCCTCGACGAATTACGCGAACAAGTTGGCCAGTTGCTGAAAAAGTTTCGCCGTAACGAACCGGGCGATCCTAAATGGAAATCCTACTTCGAAAATGCCGACAACTACCTATCTTGGTTCTGCGAGCAGCAGTTACTAAAAGTGCTCGCCCATGCTACAAGAACCAGTGATTTCAACGATATCCAAGAACGGGTACTAACACTGTGTCGCAATGAGTGCGCCTATCGGGATGAGCATAACTACAACTCGGCGCAAACTAAGCAAGATCCTAACCGCATCTCAAACAAGATGTTGTTGTTACGACGTTTAATCCAACAAGGTGTGGTACTCAAAGAAGAGTTAAAGCCCTTAGGGATTGGCCTTAAAAAGTTCACGACGGGACTGGCGACGGCGTTAGTGATGTTGGTGGTGTCGGCGTTGATAATTCAAGCGCAGGGCGCCTTCAGCGGCTTTACCATTGCCTTAGTGCTGACCTTGGCGGTGATTTACGGCTTCAGGGAAATCTTTAAGGATGACGTGCGTAATGCCATGTGGCGTTTTATTCAGCGGGGCAGGCCACGCTGGAGCCGGATTTTGCGTGATACCACTAGTCAGGCGGTGATTGCTAAGCAGTTAGTATGGCTTGAGTTTATGCGCCAGCAAGATCTGCCCGATAAAGTCAGCGAAATTCTAAAGCACAGGCATAGCCAAAATAAGGTCGATGCGGAAATCCTGCACTATAAAATTGCCACTAAGGTGAATCAGAGTGAGTTCCAAGCGGGATACTCCACCATTCAAGAGCAAGTGAACTTTAGCTTAGTGCCCTTTGCCCGCTACTTAGAGCGGGGTAAGGCGAAGATTTATAAGGAAGTTGAAGGCAAAATCAGTCACGAATCCGTTGAGCGACGCTATCAAGTTAACTTGATTTTAGTGCTGCGCGATGGCCGCGAAGCCCCGCAGTATATTCGCTACAAAATCACCATGAACCGCTCGACGATTATTGAGATTACCCAGAGCCAATTGCCCGATTCGGTCAACATGCCCGAATCTACGATTGATGACGAGTAAAGGCCTGACCGATATTTTGATCGTTATTCTGTTTCGCCCGTTTTAGGGCGACTTCGGCATTATTCAGATACTGCTCAAGTGTCTGGCCTTCTTGATAACCCGCAATACCGATACTGATCCCTTCGCCTAAGCCATTGCCATTGAGCTTTTCCATCATATTGAGGGCAAAGTTGTGCGCATGGGTCGCATCTGTGTCAGGTAACATCACAATCAGTTTCCCGAGTTGCCAATGCAAAATCTGATAATTAGCCGGAATTTCAAGCAGTAATTGAACTTCGACTTCCTGCTGGCGGTTTGCCAGTTGGTCGATGTCACTCATGTGGCTCAGCAAACCTTCGGGGTTGATATCCATTAGCAGTAGGCTTGAACTCAAGCGGCTTGGCGGCGGCAGCGAGTTAAAGTAACGCTCTAAATCAACTAAGCTCAGCAGAATCGTGCTGCGATGGGGCACAAGACTGCGTTTCTCTGTGCCTCGGCCGCGTTCGGCGGCTTGCTCTAAGGTACAGACGATATAATCAATCTCACCATCGGCGGCCACATGGCCCTTCAAGGTGGCTTGTAAACAATTGGAGTGCGCCTGTTTAGGTGAGCACAGAATTTGCCCCTGCCACTGACCTTGCATGGCAATTTGAGCGCTAATTCTTTGCCATTGATTACCTAAATCGTTGGCGAGCAGCGAGGCTAAATCTTGATTTAAATCGCCATTGAGTTGCATTAGCGCATCAAATACGGGGTTGATTTTAATCAGTTTACCATTGGCATCTGTCAGCGCTGTTGCCACTGTGCTATCGCATAAAAGCTCACTGAGAAATGCTTGTTCTTTACTGCTGACTAATTCACTGATGTCTTCAAGGGTGATCAATAGATGCGGTGACCCTCGGCTCGCCCTTGGCGCTTGGCGGATATGTACCCGCAGCGTTGGGCCATTGATACTTTCTAGGCTGATTTCACCAGACCATTGACCGGTTTTATGCACTTGCTCCATCAGCTCGGCATAGGTTCTGTCATCGAGGCATAAGGTGCGTTGTAGGCTGCGGTCCGTGAGTTCATCGAGTGGCACTAAGGTCGCTTCTGCCGCCTTGGTGTTGGCGCTGATCACTCTGGCGTTTTCGTTGACCATCATAAAGCCGATATCACTGTTAAATAAGCCATTGGCGACATCGATACTGTATTGGCGTGAACGCTGTTGTAAGCGATACATGTGGCTGAGTAACACAACCCAAGCGGCGAGTACGGTTAAGATTAGCGATGCCACTATGACAATGTTTTGCCACTGGGAAAAACGTGCGGCTATGTCGGAGTTACGCACATAGGAGAGTAAAAAGTATTCTCTGCGGGTTTCTGGCTGGGCGGTAAGCTCGATCTTAAGGTAAACAAAGGTGGCTTCTTCACCGTGGAATTGACCAAAATTACTCATGGACATATCACGCCACAGAGCGGGATAACTTTGTCTTAAACTTGCCCCTAAGGTTTCTGGCATATTGCTTAACGGGGCGAGATCGCTCGCGCCAGCATAGAGTAATCCCTGGGTGTCGAGCACTAACATAGGCGATTTGTTACTCGAAAAAGCCGGCTTGATGGCTTCGAGCATTTGCACCATAGAGTTGTATGTCACCAGATAACCCATAGAACTCTGATCGGGCTTTTCGAGCCACGCCATTTGATACATATAGGGTTCTAGCATGCCTTCAATCGGAACAAACTCGAGTGGCGAGGTGTAAACCTCTTTACCGCCCATGTTACGACTCGCACCAAGTAAGGTCGGCGGTAAGGCATCTTTGCTGAAATTAGAAGGGGTAGAGAACTTATAATTGCCTTGGGGATCGTATAGCGCAATGCTGAGCAGCTCAGGAATATGCTTCACCAGATCCTGCCAGCTTTCCTGTAATTTGAGTTGTTGCTTGGTGGTCGGATTGCTTAAGTACTGCTTTAGCAGTTCACCATTGGCGAAAATTTGGGTGCGAAATTGCTGAAAAGACACTTTATCAGTGATCAGTGTGCCTATGGTTTGCAGTTCACTGTATCTCTGTGTCGCCCATTCTTCCTGTAGGCGGCGTTCACCTAAGGTAATGATTAAGTTAGTTAAAATGATCATGCCAATCACCAGCATAGAGAGCTGGCTTGCAACGGCTAATAAGCGTTGATGCGACCAATGGATCCCTTGAGTCAAAGAGAGCAGCGGCGCTAGGGGATACGTGCTTGGGTTATTCTTCAGCATGAACCGATAATGAGTGGGTGATCTGTTAATTTCGCTATGTTAACACGAAAGAATTGTTACGACAGTGCCAAGTTACTCAGCAAGATTTCTTGAGTAAAAGTTAAGACGATTCACACATGTACCACTCTCGTCATCGACAGTGTTATTTGCTTGGGTATTTCAGCCGATTTTGGCTTTTTAGAATGCCGTTTAGCCTAAAGCGCCAAGTACCCTATGCTTAAATTCGCAGCCGTAGGACTCCACTTGTTCACGGCAGATATCGATATCGACCCCCGTTAATCCTTCGATGGCGGAGACTTGCACCGTTTCAATATAGTGTGGCGCTAAGGCAATAAAGGCATGCACGGCGGCGTAGGAACCGGCGAGTTTTGGGCGGCAATGTTCAATATAGGCTGCTTCATTATCCGCATTGAGTGAAATCGATAAGCTATCAACGCAGTCGGCAAGCTCTGGTAGAATATTGCGTCTATGGACCAGATTGCCTAAGCCATCGGTATTAATCCGGACTCGTCCGCCCCTGCGTTTGATCTCTTTTGCCACAGTGAGTAGAGTTGGAAGATTTAAAGTGGGCTCGCCATAACCGCAAAACACGTATTCTTCGAAGTCTTTAACATCGCCAAGCAGAGGGATAATTTCCTCTGGCTTAGGTTGATGGCACAGGGCGAGTTGGTATTCGTGGATTTGTTTACTGCCATTATGTTTCGGACAGAAAGCGCAGCGCAGGGTGCAGCGACCAGTGATATTGAGGTAACGACTGCGGCGAATATCATAAACTAGCGTTTCGGTCGCACAGGTTTCATTTGTGCAAACTTCATCTGTGATATGGCCATTTTCTAAGGTTTCAGTGGTGACAACTTGCAGATTATCAAGGTGTTGCTTATGCAGATGCTCAGACATAATGATGGCTTCATTCTAACGATAACTGACGACTTGGGCACAGTGTAGCGAAAGCCCGATGGCATAACTGTCAGCTAGATCGCAACTTGAAAGCTCAAACCCACTCACGGCAAAGTGACTTTGATGCTGATGTGGAATTGAGTGAGCACAGGCAATAAAAAAGAGAGCCTAAGCTCTCTTTTTAAGGATAAGACATTGATTAACTGTCTATTGCTAACTGCCTATCGCTAACTGTCTGTCGTTAACAGCCTATAAATAGTCTTTCTTATAGTCAGTCGTGACAGCTTGCTCAAAATCCGGATGCTTAACGTCATCATCATTGGTTTTTTTAGGCTGCCACCACCAGTTGAAGAAGCGGCTGCTAGAGCGGCTAACATCGTCGAGTATGATGTACAGCAGCGGCACTAAGATCAGCGTCACTACGGTCGAGAACAGGATACCGAAGGCGAGGGACGTCGCCATAGGGATCACAATTTGCGCCTGCAAACTGCGCTCGAGAATAATAGGCACTAAGCCGACAAAGGTAGTGAGTGACGTGAGGATGATCGCCCTAAAGCGATAACAGCCCGAATCCACTGCCGCCTGTCTAACCGATTGACCTTGCTCCCGCGCACGGTTAACAAAGTCGACCAAAATCAAAGAGTCGTTCACCACCACACCCGCGAGTGCCACTATGCCGCAGAGACTTAATACGCTCATCGCGAGTCCCTGAATCAAGTGACCGAACAGGGCGCCGATAATCCCGAAGGGGATCACTGACATGATGATCAACGGCTGACTGTAGGATTTTAGCGGGATTGCCATCAGGGCATAAATGGTAAACAGCGCAAAGAAGAAACCTTGCATCAAACCGACCATAGCATTCTGTTCATCTAAACTGCCGCCATCTAACGCGGTTTGGATTTTAGGATACTTGGCCTGTAATTGTGGCAGGTAATCTTTTTGGATTTCCTGTACCACTTTTGAAGGTTCGACTATGTTTTTGTTGGCATTTGCCGTGATGGTGATCGCCCGCTTACCGTCAACACGGGTAATTGAGGCGTAGGATTCGCCTTTCTCAATTTGTGCCACAGTCGAGAAGGGAACCGAGGTGCCCGTTGGCGTGCGGATCAGCATGTTTTCCAGATAACCCACAGTGCGGCGCTGCTCTAATGGGTAGCGCACCATTACCTTAATTTCTTCTTTATTACGCAAAATACGTTGGGCTTCATAACCATAGAAACCGTAACGCACTTGGCGGGCTAAATCGGAAAGGGTCAGGCCAAGGGCTTCAGCCTCTGGACGTATCTTCAGGCGAATTTCATGGCTGCCCGAGGAGAAGTTGTCGGCAATATCGTACACGCCTTCATAGCTGGCGAGTTTTTGCTTCAACTCTTTAGAGGCAGCGGACAGTTCATCGAGATCGCTTGAGGTCAACCTGAAGGAAATATCGCCACCGGCATCATTGGTGCTCGCGTTAAAGCTGAGTTTTTTGACCGATAAAAGCTCGGGCAATTGTTCACGCCACGCGGCAGCAATCGTCACACCGTCGACTTCGCGGTCTTCGCCTTTCGTCAGTTCGGCAAAAATAAAGGCAGAGGTGCGGGAGCTCATATTGATAAAGCTGTGTTTCACCACTTGATAGCCGTTATCTTGCTCCATTTTGTCGTTCATCTTGTACAGGGCTTCTTCTATGCTCTGCACCACTTTCAAAGTGTTCTCTTCCGAGCTGCCTTCGTCCATCTCAAGCTGAACTTGAATAAAGTCCGATGGAATATCTGGGAAGAATACCCAACGCACTTTGCCACTGGCGACTAAGGCAATGGAGAGGATCAACACACCGATAAAGGCCGCGACCACGTTGTATCTTTGCTTGATACAGCGCTCGAGGAAGTTGCGATAACTGTGGTGAATAAAGTGCTGCACTCTGTCGTTAAAGTTGGCTTTGAGGCGACCAAAGAATCCCCTTGGCGCACCGGGCTTTTTAAACTTCATGTGCGCTAAATGCGCTGGCAGGATGAACTTAGATTCGACCAGCGAGAAGGCCAAACAGAGGATGACCACCATGCCGATGGATTTCCAGATAATTCCCATAGGGCCAGAAACCATCAACATTGGAATAAAGGCCGCAATTGTGGTTAATACTCCGAAGGTCGCGGGCATTGCCACCTTTTGCGCGCCGCGGATCACGTTTTCAACCGAGTGACCGTGGCGTTCGACCTCTGTGTAGGCGCTCTCGCCGATGACAATCGCATCGTCCACCACTATCCCGAGCACTAAAATAAAGGCGAACAAGGTCAACATGTTGATCGTCATCGAGAAAGGTTCGAGCGGCATGATCAGCATAGTGCCGAGGAAACACACCGGCAGACCCATCATGACCCAAAACGCCAACTTAAGATCGAGGAACATAGCTAGGATGATAAACACCAACAAGGCACCGTAAAACATGTTCGACATCATCATGTTTAAGCGGCCCTTGAGGTAGTGAGTCATATCACCCCAAGTATCGAGTTGCGCGTTGGCAGGAAGCGTCGCGCGGCGATCCTCGACGTATTGTTTCACTTGAGCGGCAATGTCTAAGGCATTTTGATCATCAACACTGGTGACTTCGATAATCGCGGCCGGTTTACCGTTAAAGCGGGTATATTCTAACCTTTCTTCAAAGTCATCTTTGATGGTTGCCACTTGCGGCAACATCACGCGGCTACCGTCGGGGCGAGTGGTGACGACGATATTCGCAAAGTCATCACCCGTGTAGGCTTGGCCTTTGGTGCGCAGCAGGATGTCGCCATCTTGGGCGCGAATCGAACCGCCGGGTAAGTCAAAGGAAGAGTTTTGCACTGCTAACGCGACCTGTGTAAATGTTAGGCCGTATTCGCGTAGTTTATCTTCTGATACTTCGATGGCGATTTCATAATCGCGCACCCCAGTCACCTTGGCACGGGTCACGGCTGGCAGTTGGGTTAAATCGTCACGCACTGACTTAGCCAACTCCTTCATATCGTGCAGTGTCATATCGCCATAGACAGACACCCAAATGACGTTATTTTCAGGTTTAATCTGATAGATATTGGGTTTTTCGATGTTCACTGGGAAGGTCGAAATCGCATCTAATCTTAGTTTGGCTTCATCGAGCACGGTTTGTACTTCGTAACCGTCTTCGACTTCAACCGTAATCGAGCCTACCCCTTCGCTAGCCACTGACGTGACCTTCTTGATACCGTTGATATCTTGGATGGCTTCTTCAATCTTGATGTTGATGCCTTCTTCGATTTCCTGCGGCGCCGCGCCCGGATAGGCGACGGAAATATTCAGTAAATTGAGTTCGAAAGAAGGAAAAACCTCTTTATTGATCAAGACAGTGCTGAACAAACCGCCGACGAGCAATGCCCACATTAACAGGTTCGCGGCCACACTGTTGCGGGCGAACCAGGCTAAGATCCCTTTTTGAGTGTCCATTATTTCACTCCAGTGGCCGCAAGACTCGACTCAGGCGTGTCTTCTTTTGGCGTCTCAGTCGGCAATGCCGCTTCACCTAAGACCTTGACCAGTTGACCGTTTGCCATGCTGTTGAAGTGAGTGGTGGCGACGCGCTCGCCCGTTTTTAGACTGTCCTTGATATACACATTGTCGAGATCGCTACGAACGATATTCACATGGCGCATTTCAACAATATTTTTGTCGTCCACTAAGGCGACATGATCGTTACGAACCACATGGCGGGGTAGTTTAACTATGCCATCGACGGTGCGACCTTTAATGACAGCATTGACGAAGCTGCCATATTTAAGCGGTAAGCTGCCAGCAACTTTATTGGCGCGCAGGTATGGGTCTTTGATTTCAGCGACTAAATACACCATGCGATTTTCAGCATCGATCACGCCTTCGCTGCGGATAATATTGCCAACCCAAGTATTTTCTTTACCCGCCAAAGAAGCGCTCAGCGTCACTTGAGTATCGGGATTATCAACCGATTCTAGGTAGGCTAAATCATCATTTGAAATCGGCAAGCGGATCTCAGCCACGCTAGTGTCATAAAGCTCACCTAGGTTTGTTCCTAAGCTAACATACTGACCTAAATCGACATTACGGGCTTTGATTATGCCATCGAACGGCGCGCGAATAACTGTGCGCTCAAGGTTACGTTGGGCACGCGCCAGTGCGGCCTGCGCATATTTAACGTTGGCTTGCTCTTTTTTAAGCTGTGGAATACGCAGACCTAACTCTGGGGGTAAGCCCTTGTCATAGCCTTTGAATTCGATTTTAGCAACTTCACCGCGGGCAATTTCTTCGTTCAGCGCGGCGGTAGCTTGGGCCAGTGTTGCTTCGGCTTGCATTAAATCGGCCTCGTAATCTGAGGGCTCGATTTGTGCGAGTTGGTCGCCTTTTTTGACTATGCCACCCGCCACAAAATCAGCGGAAATACTCAGCATTCTGCCTTGAACTTCGGTCACAAGCTGGGTTTTATATTTTGGGGTAACCACACCGTAGGACGGTAAGTTTAGCGATACCGTTTGCTGAGTCACTTGCGTGACGTCAACGATAGGAATGGGCATCTCTTCCGGTTTTTGTTCTGGGGCCTCCTTGGTTTGCATTAATATTTTAGCGCCTAAGCCAAACAGCAGCAAAATTAATAAAGGAGATGCTCTCCTCAGTAAGGTCTTCATCATATTATTGTTACATCCATGCTAATCGCTTAATGGGGTTAAAGTAGCAGAGTCGGCCGCGCCAATAAATTTATTTTTGTAAATTAAATGTGTCTAAAAGTGATGGTTTGACGCAGTTGCTCACTAGGAACCGATATTTTGGTGGAAATTAGAACAGATAAAGGGTGAAAGGTTCACTTAGGTAATTGGAATATATTGAAATAAGGAACAATTAGCTTGCGGATTGGCAGAGCTAAATAGGCCGTATTCCATGCTCTATATATTATGACTAGCTTTTACTCGCCAGTTGATTTATTGCATTGAGTTAAATTTAGGTAATAAAAAAGCCGCATATAGCGGCTTTAGTTGGATTATTGCAAGCTGGCGTTACTTCTTCTTGCGGGCGATTTTACTCGCTTTCTTTGCCGCTTCTTTCTTGCTGGTTTTCTTCGCTGCTTCTTTCGCTTTCACTTTGGCTTTTTTCTTACCCGGTGTCCGCGCTTCTTTGTTCTTTGGACGCAGCTCTTCGATCACGCGGCGTTTCAACGGTTGCTCGATATAACGCTCGATTTTACCGACGATACGCATGTCGTGTGCTTCGGCCAACGAAATCGCAGTACCTTTTGCGCCAGCGCGGCCAGTACGACCGATACGGTGAATGTAGGTATCGGCAGAGCGTGGCATGTCGAAGTTGATCACATGGGTGATATCGTCGATATCGATACCGCGTGCAGCCACATCGGTTGCCAGCAAGACGTTCACTTCACCTTTGGTAAAGCGGCTCAAAGCTTGGAAACGTTTTTTCTGTTCCATATCGCCACGCATGAAGGCGCAGGCAATACCGACTTTAAGTAACTGGCCTTCTAAGCTAGAAACGATGTCGCGGGTTTTTACGAACACGATAGTCCGTTTCACATCTTCTTGGCGCAGCAGATGACATAACAGGGCAAATTTATGCTCTTTATCATCGGCTAAGTGGATCCATTGGTGGATCTTGGCTTTTTCACTGCGAGGGGCTTCAACATCGATTTCAATCGGGTCGTTTAACACTTCGCGGGCAAAACGTTGCACGCCGCCGCCTTCTAAAGTGGCAGAGAACAGCATGTTCTGTTTGCGGCCTTGGGCTTCGATAGCAATCGCTTGCACTACAGAAGAGAAGCCCATGTCTAGCATGCGGTCGGCTTCGTCGATAATTAAGATATCGACTTCTTGGGCGTTGAAATTGCCTTTGTCTAAATATTCCATCAGGCGGCCAGGGGTCGCGACCAGAATATCGACGTTGCCCGCTAAGGCTTCTTCTTGTGGTCCGTAAGGCACACCACCAGTCACTATCGCTATGTCTAAACCTTGGCCTGTGGCTAAGTGACACGCATAACGGTGGATTTGGCTGGCTAACTCACGGGTTGGTGTGAGGATCAGGATACGTGCTTGCCCAGCGAAACGACGGGGGAAGTCGATTAAATGTTGCAACGATGGCAGTAAAAAACTCGCTGTTTTACCTGTTCCTGTCGGGGCGCGCGCGAGAATATCTCTTTGCTCTAGGGCATAAGGGATAGTTTCTTGCTGAATAGTGGTGGGTGAATGATGCCCCATGGCATTAAGCGACTCTAATAAGCTAGGGTCAAGCTGGAAATCTTCAAATTGCATGCGCAGCGTCTCGACGGATAATAGCGAAGCATTATAAAGGTTATAGCGGTTAACTTAAATAACTTAATCTGAGCGGGGATAAACTTATGTCGCTCAGTAGTCTGTTTCGCTAAAAAATAGTGAGATCTCAGCAGCTTTTGTGCTGGTTGAGTGGTTATGAGTGTTTAGTGCAGCTCATTCGTGCCGCTGTTTTGCAGTTATTCCGCACTTCGCTATCATCAAAGGGGCAGACATTTTTTTAAACTTCTATAAGATACTGCGAATATAATGAAGATAGGCTGTTGTTAAGGTTTATTTCGATGGATTGAGTGA
Source organism: Shewanella scandinavica (assembly GCF_031932065.1). Taxonomy (NCBI): domain Bacteria; kingdom Pseudomonadati; phylum Pseudomonadota; class Gammaproteobacteria; order Alteromonadales; family Shewanellaceae; genus Shewanella; species Shewanella scandinavica. The sequence continues at coordinate 87,072 of NZ_JAUOES010000015.1, read as the reverse complement.
TGTGTTTTTAGGAGCCTTGGCATAAATATTTATCCACTTACTAGCGTTATTTAAAGTGGGTTCCTGAGCGTTAGCCCTGCTCGGGAAGATAAGCAAACAGGTTTTGATTGGATTTTATGTTTCTGATAGATGGGCTGAAAACGATATGACATTCGATGGGTTATCACATTTTTTTATCTCGTCTCAAGACAGTCTGTTACTAAACGTCTACTACAATCCCTCGCTGGTTGCTCTGTCTATTTTTATTGCGATTTTTTCAGCCTTTATGACCTTTCAGGTTGCAACGCAAGCGGTCACGAGCCAATCCCATTTCCGTAAACAGATCATGTTGTTCACAGGGAGTCTTGTGTTGGGGGGCGGAGTTTGGTCGATGCATTTTATCGGCATGCTGGCTTTTGATTTGTGTTCGCCCGTGAGTTACAACTTTGCGCTGACAGCCCTATCCTTGTTACCTAGTATCGCTGCTTCATGGGTGGCGTTGAATCTATTAGCTAAACCTAGCTTTCGCTTCTCACAGGTGTTGATCAGTGGCACCCTCGTTGGCGCGGGGATTGGCACTATGCATTACGTTGGCATGGCTGCGATGGACATGGCGCCGCTACTGCGTTACGACCCATTAATATTTGCGCTTTCTATCATAGTGGCTGTATTGCTGGCTATTATTGCATTGTGGGTCAGGACTGGCGTAAATAAATTAATCACGCTAAATATCAATCCGATAACGAGTAACTTTCTCGCCAGTATCTTAATGGGACTGGCGATTTCAGGTATGCACTATACCGGTATGGCGGCTGCGCGTTTTGTTAAGCCTGAAGGGTTGGAGTTAACTCAGCAAACCTCTGAAATCTCTTTCTATCTCGCCATTGGCGTGTCCGTCATTACTGTCACCATTATCAGCCTAGTGTTAATCGTAAACCTGATCTTCAAATATAAAGATCTGACTCAGTTGGCAAAATCCAATGAAGACAGAATGCGCGCCATGATGAATACGGCAATCGATGGGATTATTACTATTGATGGCAAAGGCATTGTTGTCAGTGTGAACAAAGCTGTGACCGTGATTCTAGGTTGGCGAGCCGATGAGCTGATGGGCTTTAACGTGAAGAAAATTGTGCCAGATGCCATTCGTGAAGAGCATGATGGCTATTTAGCTAAATACGTTGAAACACACAAAGCTAAAATTATTGGGCTTGGCAGAGAGGTTGAAGCGCAGCATAAAGATGGCTCCCAAGTGCCGATTAACTTAAGCATTGGCCATGTAATGCAGGGGAAAGATCATTATTTTGTCGGTTTTATCACTGATCTCAGCAAGCGTAATGAAATGGAGCTTGAGCTTAAAAATAATGAAGCCAAGTTTAGATCTTTGATCGGTAATATCCCTGGCATTGCTTATCGTTGTAAAAATACTCAAGGCTGGCCAATGGTTTACATTAGTGATGCGGTATTAAACATCACAGGTTATCCGGCTGCAGATTTCGAGTTGCCTCATCCCCAACGGTTTTTCTCCGATCTTTATCATCCTGATGATCTTGATACTATTTATTACAGTGCACAGCCACCGACGTTTTCAATGGAATATCGCATTATTCGTCGAGATGGTGAAGTGCGTTGGTTATTTGAACATGGCAACTACATAAACGATGAGTCCAATGGTGAGCTTTGGATAGATGGGTTTGTGATGGACATTACCGAACGCAAAAAAATGGAGCAGGACTTAGTTACAGCAAAGAATAATGCTGAGCAAGCCGCTGCTGCACGTTCGGCATTTTTAGCCAATATGAGCCATGAAATTCGCACACCAATGAATGCCATCATAGGCTTTAGCGATATTTTATTAGAATCTAGACTAGAACTTGAGCAGCAAAAACAGTTAACTACCATTAATCGCTCCGCCAAATCCCTGTTACATTTGCTCAATGATGTGTTGGATAGCGCCAAATTAGACAAAGGTAAGCTTGAGCTCGAAAGTCGCGTTTTTTCATTAACCGATGAAATCGACACTGTTATCTCGACACTTTGGTTGCAAGCTAAAAACCAGAACTTGTTTTTAGGCGTGGATATCGCGCCATCTATGGCAAGCAACTATGTCGGCTCACCAGAAAGGATCAGGCAGGTGCTGATTAACTTAGTGGGCAATGCGGTAAAATTCACGTCTGAAGGTGCCGTCACTGTCCGCGTTTATCCTGAACATGACCAACAGGTGACCTTTGAGATTGCGGATACTGGGATTGGTATGTCGCCGGATCAGCTTCAGCATGTATTCGATGCTTTCTCGCAGGCCGATGCGTCCATGAGCCGCAAATACGGCGGCACAGGTTTAGGTACGACTATCAGTAAACAGTTGGTTGAGTTGATGGGCGGACACATTGAAGTTCAAAGTACGTTGGGCAAGGGCAGTACATTCCGTTTTACGATTCCCTTAAAAGTCAGCTGCGAAACCTTATCAAAACAACAATCTGACATCACGGCTTTGCCTCCGTTGACCATATTAGTGGTTGACGATATTCAGCAGAATATTGATTTACTGACGGTACTATTCACCCGTTTGGGGCATAAGGTGATCACTGCTCGTGATGGTCAGCAGGCCTTAGTTCGCATGCAAAAAGGCTCGATTGACATCACCCTGATGGATCTGCAAATGCCGATTATGGATGGATTAACCGCTGCTAAAATACGTCGTCAACAGGAAGCTGAAGAGCAACTGGTGCACATGCCGATTATTGCCTTAACGGCCAGTGTATTAGAGCAAGACCAAAACGCCGCAGTACAAGCAGGTATGGATGGCTTTGCCAATAAACCTATTGATTTTGCGCACTTAAGCCGTGAGATTGCCAGAGTACTTAAACTCGAGCCGCTGACGACTGTGGTGGAATTGCCCCAGTCAAATCGGTATCTCGTGATTGACGAGCAGCATGGCATAAAGCTGTGGGGGAGCTTGTCTATATACATCAAAGAGTTGACCAAGTTTGTTGCCCAGTGGCCTGACAAAAGCCAGCAATTACAAGACGCAATCAATCAAGATGATCTCCAGCGGATAAAGCAGTTGAGCCATGGTTTAAAGGGCATCAGTGGCAACTTAGGTTTGTCAAAATGGATGCAGTTGTTTAGCCAAATGGAAAGTGCCGAACCTGAGTCGATACCGCAGATATTTGATGACGTTTGTGCCTCATTTGGCGAGATAGAAGCCTATATTGCGGGTGCAACATTACCCGAACATTCTGCCTCGAATAACCTATCGAAAAAGGCCGATTACGCGCAGCTTATCTTGCCCCATATCGATGCGCTTCTTGCGGCGATTTCCCATCACTCCTTTGATGAGGCGGAGCTTATCGCGCTACAGAAACTCACTGATGATGCAAATAGAGCCGCGATAACCAGTATTGTTAATGCCTTAGATGACTTTGATTTTGATATCGCCTACAAGGCGTTGATGGCACTCAGGGTCGCTATCTCCATACATGAGGAGTGGTAATGCAGACAGCAACTGAATCGAAACAAACCTTATTGCTAGTGGATGATGAACCGGTCAATTTACGGGTGTTGAAGCAAATACTGCATCAAGACTATCAGCTCATTTTTGCTAAAAATGGCGAGGAGGCACTGCGCTTAGCACAAATCGAAAAACCGTCACTGATACTGCTCGATATAATGATGCCAAATATGACGGGTTTTGAGGTATGTCAAACACTGAAGACTATGACTGAAACCCAGTCTATTCCGGTGATTTTTGTGACGGCACTCAATGACGAACACGACGAGGCTGCAGGCTTTGCCGCGGGAGGTATGGACTATATCGCCAAACCTATTTCAGCGGCGATCGTCAAAGCTAGGGTAAAAACACATTTGTCGCTGGTTCAGGCTGATGAGTTAAAACGAACGCGTCTGCAAGTGATTCAGCGCTTGGGCAGGGCAGCGGAATACAAAGATAATGAAACCGGCACCCATGTGCTTAGAATGAGCCATTATTCGAGAATATTGGCGCTGGCCTACGGCTTAACGGAATCGCAGGCGGATGATTTGTTGCATGCCGCGCCTATGCACGATATTGGCAAAATTGGTATTGCCGACAGCATAATGCTCAAGCCTGGAAAGTTAACCGACGAGGAGTTTGAGATCATGAAAACTCATCCTCAAATTGGTGCTGAAATTATTGGCGAGGTGGATTCTGAGTTATTGCGTTTAGCTAAATCAGTGGCACTTACTCATCATGAGAAATGGAATGGCACGGGTTATCCCCATGGGCTGCAAGGTGAGCAAATCCCCTTAGAGGGCAGAATTGTGGCCTTAGCCGATGTATTTGATGCGTTAACCAGTAAGCGACCATACAAAGAGGCGTGGTCAGTCGACAAAACCATGGACTACATTCAAGCGCAAAGCGGCGTGCATTTTGATCCTGTATTGGTCAGATTATTTGCCGAAAACTTACCGAAAATAATAGAAATCAAAGAGAAGTGGAACGACCGTTAAAGCCCTGTGCTACAAGGCTTTAACCTGATGTCATCTTAAATGCAATGCAGTTTACTGCTTGAAATAAAAGGCTATTTAACTTAACAGCCACTTTAGATAGTGGCCTTTATAGCTTGAGGTAAAAATCTCGAGCGAGTTCGATCATCTGCTCTGTGTACTTGCCTTCACTATTTCGAATCGTCAGCTCCCCGTGTTCAGTAGGAGTTTGCCGATCTTTGCTGACCACAATTAATACCCGATTCGCCTCCTTGGTACTCACACTTTTGGCTGGTACTTGTTTGGCAATAGCGAGTGTCGACGACTCTGCAACATATGCAGCAAAGCGCGGCAGACTTTGCATTGGCAGAATCAAGGTAGCTTGACCTTGGGGCGAGAGGCATAAATCTATGGCATTGAGTAGCGCGGCAAAACTTAAGCTATCTGTGTGACGGGCCATAGCGCGCTGGGATTGTATCGCCTGCGTGCCTTGCTCAAAATAGGGCGGATTACAAATGATGTGATCAAAATACCCTTGGTACTCAACCTGTTGGCAAAAGTCTTGGATACTGCTGTTGACTAAGGTGAGTCGATTCGCCCACGGACTATTGTGGAAGTTATGCTGGCAAGCCTCGGCTGCACTGGCGTCTAACTCGACACTGGTAATGTGTGCTTGGCTGCGCTGCGCTGCCATTAAACTGAGTAAGCCGCTGCCAGCACCAATATCTAAAACTGTTTTTGCTACGGTCAGTTGAGCCCACGCGCCTAGGACGACACTGTCTGTGCCTACGGCCATGCCGCAATTCATATCATTGATATGAAATTGTTTAAAAGTGAATGCCATGGAGAGTTAATTTTTGCCGTTCTAAGGTGGTTAGGCCCAATATTGGGCGGGCAGTATTCTAATTCTAGCCCTCGTTTTTAGCCAATGCTTTTAAACAGAAGATGTTGCCCTAGATGTATGAATTTGTGTCGGCATAAGATTTTTTTTTAAGGCGCAATACAGATTTTACTTAATTAACGCTTTATTTTATTGCCTTAGAAACCTTTTATTAGCAGTTAATTAGCATTATTTCGCTTTTTTTATCCTAATGGTCTTGTTGTCTTGTATTAGCACTTTAAGTCTGGTATTAGTTTCGCCCCCATTTTTAATCACTTTTATGATTAACGGATAGGTAAACGAGTTTAGTGGTGAATTAGTAGTCAGTACGGCTGCGCAAAAGTTCGTCATAGATTATAAACTCGACAGATATCGAACATATTTACCACGGAATTGTGTAAACAAAAATTTGCACTCCGGATGGGCTTTGTTTTAGCTATGGCTAATCGACACATAATCACTTAAGTTTGTAAAAAAACAATAAGACAAGATGGGGCTTCCAGTGCAAGACAATCAGATGAGTATCGCAGATACATTGGGCTTAGGTTTTATGACCTTCGCATTCTTTTTAGGGGCAGGTAACCTAATTTTTCCACCGTTCGCGGGAATGTTAGCGGGCGGTAATATGCCCCTCGCCATGTTGGGTTTTTTGATTACCGCCGTAGGTTTACCTTTAGTTGGACTGATTGCTGTCGCTAAGGCTCAAGGTAAGGTTATGGCTATGCTGCCAGTATTTGCAGCAACGACATTGGCTATCGCGATTTATATCATTATCGGCCCTGCGTTTGCTGCGCCGCGTACCGGTTTAGTGGCTTACGAGATTGGCGCTAAGCCCTTTATCGATGACACCACGGCCACATTTTTACTGGGCAGTTTAGAACTGAATCTGTCGCAACTGCTATTCACCATGTGTTTCTTTACCGTCACTATGTTATTGGCGCTTTTCCCTGGCAAGCTGCTCGATAGCGTAGGTAAAGTATTAACGCCTATTTTATTGATCTTGTTAGTTGGATTGGCTGCATCTGTGATGTTTTTACCTGCCTCCGAAGTGGGCCAAGCCGTAGGCGATTATCAAAACCATCCGCTGACCAAAGGTATTTTGGAAGGCTACAACACTATGGATACGTTAGCGTCCTTGATGTTTGGTATGTTGATTATCGATATCCTGCGCAAAAAGGGGATTGAACAACCGAGTGCTCAAACTAAATATCTGATCCGCGCCGCCTTTATTGCTGCCGCTGGTTTAGCCTTTGTGTATGTGTCGCTGTTCTTTTTAGGTGCGACCGCAGGCGATATCGCCATCGGTGCTAAAAATGGCGGCGAGATTTTAACGAACTATGTGACCCGTGAATTTGGTGATTTAGGCTCAGTCTTGTTGTCATCGGTCGTGACTTTAGCTTGTTTAACCACAGCGGTTGGCCTTGTGAGTGCATGTTCTGAGTTCTTCAATGAGCTGATGCCTAAACTGTCTTACCGTTTCCTGGTGATCTTCTTAAGCGTGATTTGTGCTGTGATCGCTAACGTGGGCCTTACGCAGCTTATCGCCATCAGTATTCCTGTGTTGATGACAATTTATCCTGTGGCAATCGCTTTAGTGGTCATCACTTTCTTGACCGCTTATTTTGCGAATCCGCAGTTTGCACACCGTGCAGTACTGAGTGTGGCACTGTTTTTCGGTATCTTCGATGGTCTTAAAGTGGCAGCGAAAAGTTTGACTGACGCTGATGGTCAAGCGGTGAATGGCTTCGCGCAGGGCTTTATCCATGTCGTGGATGTGATGTCTCCCGTGTTATCTAAGCTGCCACTCTATGAAGAAGGCATGGCTTGGTTACTGCCAACGATTGCAACCATAGTACTGTGTTTAGTGTTTGGTCGTGGTCGTGATCAAACGGCTGCTGCTTAAGCCTTGTACTCGCGTTTTTACGCGGGACTCAGTTAAGCTGATGTAGGCTTAAATCTAGTTAAGTTAATATCAACGGCGTATCATTTGATGACGCCGTTTTTTTATGGAGTTTTTGTGCCTAAGACATATCAGCCCGATCCGCTCATTGATGTTTTTCTTGATGATCTCTGGTCGAGCAAGGGACTGAGTGACAACACCTTATCGGCCTATCGCACCGATCTGCGCCATTTTGATCGTTATCAAGCTCAGCAAGGGGTAACGCTGCTCGCGGTTTCTCAGGCGGATGTCAGAGCGTATTTAGCCTTTAGAGTTGAGCAGGATTTTGCACGCACCAGTAGCGCTCGGCTGCTCAGCAGTTTACGGCGTTTCTATACCTATTTAGTGCAGACCAAGCAGATTTCAGCCGATCCTATGGCCCTCGTCGAGTCGCCTAAATTAACCCGCCATTTACCCGATTCATTGAGTGAATCACAGGTCGATCGCTTGTTGTCTGAGCCCAATGTGGAAGATGCGGTCGAATGTCGCGACAAAGCCATGCTAGAGCTGTTGTATGCGACAGGTTTGAGGGTGAGTGAGCTCATTGGCTTGACGATGGAGCAGATGAGCCTGCGCCAAGGTTTAGTGCGCATTGTGGGTAAGGGCGGTAAAGAGCGTCTTGTGCCGCTGGGTGAATTAGCGATTACCGAGGTTGAGAACTACATGAAGTTTGCGCGCCAAGAGTTGCTCGGCAATAAACAATCCGATGTGGTGTTTCCGTCAAAACGCGGGCAGATGATGACGCGGCAAACCTTTTGGCATCGGATTAAGTTGTATGCCCTGCGTGCTGGGATTGAAACCGCATTATCACCGCACACATTGCGCCATGCTTTTGCTACCCATTTGCTCAATCACGGTGCCGATCTGCGGGTGGTGCAATTGCTGTTAGGCCATAGCGACCTGTCGACCACGCAGATTTATACCCATGTGGCGCGGGCAAGGCTGCAGGAATTGCATCAACAGCATCATCCAAGAGGCTGAAAAAGGATTTAGTTACAGCATAAATTTGCTTTCCGCGCGGCTTGTCTGTAACTTTTTGCCACCATACGGGGTCTATTAAGTATATCGCGTTTGAACGACCTCAAAATCTCCTCGTCGAGACCCAATTTATAGGATGTCCCATGAAGTTAACCCGAGCATTATCTTTAATTTTTGCCCTTGTTGTAGCTCCTCTTGCTCACGCCGCAACAGCGACCTCGCCAGATACCGCTGCTATTAAGCAAAAACTGACTGAGATGTTGGATGTTGAAGTCATTTCTATGCAGGATTCGCCGATTGAGGGTTTGTATCAAGCCATGACCAACCGCGGCGTGCTCTATATTAGTCGTGATGGTTCAAAACTGTTCCACGGCAGTTTGTATGACCTAGATAAAGGCATGAAAAACTTAACGGAAGCGGCATTAGCTGGCCCACGTTTAGAAATGATGAAGCCGCTTGAAGACCATATGTTGGTTTACAAAGCTAAAAATGAAAAACACGTGGTCACTGTATTTACCGACGTCAGTTGTGGTTATTGCCGTAAATTGCATAGCCAAATGGCCGATTACAACAAGCTTGGCATTACCGTGCGTTACTTAGCCTTTCCGCGTGCGGGCGTGCCGTCAGCCAACGCCGACGAAATGCAAGCCATCTGGTGTGCTAAAGATCCATTAAAAGCCATGACAGACGCTAAAGCGGGCAGCAAAGTTGCCGCAGCAACATGCGATGCTAAAATTGCCGAGCAATATGCTTTAGGCACCACCTTTGGTGTGAATGGTACGCCGGCAATCGTGTTAGAAGATGGCAATATGATCCCAGGTTATCAACCCCCTGCGGACTTATTACGCACCTTAGAAGCGCGTCAGTAACAGTCAAAATAGTAAAATTTATCCCACGAAAGGTGAGCTTAAGGCTCACCTTTTTGTTATCTTATCGCCACGATTTCATGAGAGTTTGAGTCCCTTGATCCATAAGATAGTCCGTCGCCCAACCGTTGATGATAGCCATTTACCTGCTCATCTTTCGCCGCTATTGAAGCAGCTTTACGCTCGCCGCGGTGCGCTCAGCCACGAATGCGAACTTGTCCTTAAGGGTCTATTAAGACCTGAAACCATGAAAGGCTTACCCGAAGCTGCGGCGCTTATTGCCGATGCCATGCAGGCGAATAAGTCGATTCTGATCGTCGGTGATTTTGATGCCGATGGTGCGACCTCAACTAGCGTGTGTATGCTGGCGCTACGGATGATGGGCGCGGTGAAAGTGGACTATTTGATCCCCAATCGCTTCGATTACGGCTACGGCTTAAGCCCTGAAATTGTTGCGGTTGCGGCGTCTAAACAGGCTGAAATGCTGATCACTGTCGATAACGGTATTTCATCGATTGATGGCGTTGCTGCGGCCAAAGCCTTTGGTATGCAAGTGGTGATTACTGACCATCATTTACCCGGACACGAGTTGCCTGCTGCTGATGCGATAGTGAATCCGAACCAACCCGGTTGCCCATTCGCGAGTAAATCGATTGCTGGTGTTGGCGTCGCCTTTTATTTGATGACGGCATTAAGGGCTGAACTGCGAACGCGAAACTGGTATCAAACGCGCGGTATTGCTGAGCCCAATTTAGGCACGCTGCTCGACATCGTTGCCCTTGGCACCGTTGCCGATGTGGTATCGCTGGATGCTAATAATCGGATTTTAGTCGAAGCGGGTTTGCAGCGCGTGCGAGCGGGCCGCTGCCGTGTGGGGATTACCGCACTGCTTGAAGTGGCGAAGCGAAATCCTGCGCGTATTGTTGCTTCCGACTTTGGTTTTGCTGTGGGCCCAAGGCTTAATGCCGCAGGCCGGCTCGATGAAATGGCGCTTGGGGTCGAAACCTTACTCTGTGAAGACATGATGTACGCGCGGCGTATGGCGGCCGAGCTCGATGGGTTAAACCAAGAGCGTCGTGAGCTGGAAGTCGGCATGCAGCAGGAAGCCTTAAAAAGCCTTGAGCACTTAAAGCTCAACGAAGACGAGTTACCTTGGGGTATCGCGCTATTTCAAGAAGATTGGCACCAAGGCGTCATTGGTATTTTGGCCTCGCGCATTAAAGACAAATACCACAGACCCGTGATCGCCTTTGCCGATGCCGGCAATGGTCAAATTAAAGGCTCGGCGCGTTCAATCAAAGGCTTGCATATGCGCGACTTGCTCGAGCTGGTCAACACGCGCCACCCAGGACTGATTATCAAATTTGGCGGCCATGCGATGGCGGCGGGCTTATCACTCAAAGCTGGCAGTTTTGCTACGTTTGCCAAAGCCTATGATGATGCGGTGCGCGAACTGCTCAAACCTGAACTGCTAACTGGCGAGCTGTGGTCCGATGGTGAACTCACTCCCACGGAACTGAATCTTGAGATGGCCCAGTTACTGCGCAATGCCGGGCCTTGGGGACAAGCCTTTGAAGAGCCACTGTTTGATGGCTATTTTACGATAGTGCAGCAACGCCTCGTCGGCGAGCGCCATCTTAAGCTTGTACTCGAAACCCAGTGCGGCACTGTGATGCTCGATGCGATTGCTTTTAATGTGGATTTGCACACTTGGCCCGATGCGACCATTCGCCATGCCCGTATTGTTTATAAGCTTGATGTGAATGAGTATCGCGGTAATTTCTCGCTGCAACTCATGGTTGAGCAGATCGAAGCTATGTAGTCGCTGTAATTGATAACGTGGTTATAGCCTAGGTATTGAATGCCAAATGCTGCACTTAATTGGGGATAAAAGGGAGTGGAGTCATGCCGACATATAGTGTGAGTTGTGATCAAGCGGAAATGGATTTTGAGGTTATTCATGGTTTTATCAGTAATAGCTATTGGGCTCAGGGCATGCCAAAGGCATTGTTGCGTAAAGCGTTAGCCAATAGCCTGTGTTTTGCTGTGCTTGATAGTGAAGCTAAACAAGTGGCCTTTGGCCGCTTAATCACAGATAAAGCCACCTTTGCTTACCTTGCCGATGTGTTTGTACTTGAGTCGCACCGTGGCTTAGGCTTAAGCAAGTTGATGATGACATCAATTATGGAACATCCTGATTTACAGGGATTAAGGCGCATAATGCTCGCCACCCGCGATGCCCATGGACTCTATGCCCAGTTTGGTTTCAACGCAGTCGATACGCCTGAAACCTTAATGCAAATTCGGCTTGAGAATCCCTACCTTTAGGCTAGATTTTATTGACGTAAATTCTATAAATATCAAGATAAGGACATCTGTTATGACAGGAAAAACTCAGCCAACGACAGTAGCCGATAGCGTGAAAGTGAAAGGCCCCGCATCATATTTCCCTTCTATCGAGAAAACCTATGGTCAGCCGATCGCCCACTGGCTAACGCTTTTGCAAGGTCTCGAAGGCAAAAAGCATATGGAAATGGTGGCTTGGCTTAAGAGTGATCACCAACTCGGTCATGGGCATGCCAATGCGCTGGTGGCGTATTTTTTAGCCTCTAATCAGTAGATAAATAATATTACTCAACTAGGTATCTTGCTTAACATTTAGATAGTGTTGAATTGCTTAAGGATAGGTATGGCTACTAAAGAAGATTTACCCGACTGGGTTTTAACTGCATTAATCGCTAATGGAGGTAGTTCCCGATTGATAGATGTTGCTAAATATATATGGCTACACCATGAAGTAGAGCTTCGTGGCTCTGGCGATCTTTTTTTAAATGGCAATACGATATGCGCTGGGCCGCTACTCAATTACGTCGTACTGGGAAAATAAAAGCCGCAGATTTATCTCCTTCGGGGATTTGGGAACTTGTATAATTTCGTTTATATACTAAATCGAAGACCAAAATTATTAAGTGTCTTATGACTTAAAAAGCAAATAGCCAGCGAATGCTGGCTATTTTATTGGTATTAACTGTGATGTTGGTTAACTCGTTAAGCTGCTTTGGTTTCGGCGATTTCTTCATCGCTGTGACGAATTAAGTAATCAAATGCGCCCAGTGATGCACTCGCACCGCTGCCCATGGCGATGATAATTTGCTTGAACGGCGTGTCAGTCACATCGCCTGCCGCAAATACTCCAGGGATGGATGTTTGACCGCGGGCATCGACAACGATTTCCCCACGTGGCGTCAGTTCAACCACACCTTTTAGCCACTCGGTATTCGGTACTAGCCCAATCTGTACGAAGATACCTGCAAGTGCGACATGGTGACTCTCGCCTGTTGCTCTGTCTGTGTAGTTTAGGCCATTAACCCGAGTACCATCGCCAGTCACTTCTGTGGTCATGGCTTGGGTAATAATCTTGATGTTACCCATAGACGCTGCTTTACGTTGTAGCACATCGTCGGCGCGTAGGGTTTTATCAAACTCCAGCACAGTCACATGTTCTACTATGTTGGCGAGATCGATAGCCGCTTCGATACCTGAGTTACCGCCGCCAATCACCGCCACACGTTTGCCTTTAAATAACGGGCCATCGCAATGCGGGCAGTATGCGACACCTTTACCACGGTATTCTTTCTCGCCGGGGACATTCATTTCACGCCAGCGCGCACCTGTGGCTAACAATACGGTACGGCTACGTAATTTAGCGCCGCTTGCCAGTTCAAGCTCGAACAAGCCATCTGTGCCTAAAGAAACTGCCTTTTGGTTGTCCATGATGTCGACTTCGTAGTCTCGTACATGGGCCTCAAGGTTTGCCACTAGCTTGGGACCTTCGGTCGCTTTGACCGAAATAAAGTTCTCGATACCAACGGTTTCAGCCACTTGGCCGCCAAACTTATCGGCAACAATACCAGTGCGAAGGCCTTTACGTGCTGCATAAATAGCTGCCGCTGCGCCGGCTGGGCCGCCGCCCACCACTAAGACTTCGAATGGCGCTTTTTCATTAATTTCATCGGCCTTGCGGCTTGCGGCATTGGTATCCAATTTATTGAGGATCTCGCCAATGCTGATACGACCGGCTGCAAACACTTCGCCATTTAAGTAGACAGAAGGCACGGCCATAATGTTACGGCTCGCCACTTCGTCTTGGAACAGGGCGCCGTCGATCATCACGTTGGTGATATTCGGGTTAATCGCCGCCATCATGTTCAGTGCCTGTACTACGTCTGGGCAGTTTTGGCAGGTCAGTGAGACGTAAGTTTCAAAGGCATATTTGCCTGGCAGATTGCGGATCTGCTCGATAATGTCATCGCTGAGTTTGATTGGGTGTCCACCCGTGTGCAGTAAGGCCAACACAAGTGAGGTAAATTCGTGACCCATAGGCAGACCCGCAAAGCTGATTTGCGTATTAAGCTCTGGGTTAATCACTGTCATCGCCGGGGTGCGTTCGCCCTGAGTTTCTTTCAGGCTCACCAGAGAAGATAGGCTGACAATGTCTTGCGCTAAGCTTTTTAATTCTTGAGACTTTTTGCTCTCATCTGCAGACACGACAAGTTCAACTGGTCTCTTGAGGTTTTGCAGATAGGTTTGCAGTTGATTTTTTAAATTCGCATCTAACATGTGATGACTCCAAAATCGCGTAAAAGGGAGAGGTAAGGGGGCCAGTCTAGGCCCTTGCAGGGGCGGGCTTAATCCTTTGCTGCGTGGCGCTACAACTGTGTTGGCTGTAACGCCAATCAGCTTGGGACGCTAGACTGGCGGGGTTGACGCTTTGGGCTAAATTAGATTTTGCCAACTAGGTCTAAAGACGGTGCTAATGTGTCGTCACCTGGCTGCCATTTAGCTGGGCAAACTTCGCCATCGTGAGTTGCAACATATTGAGCAGCTTGAATTTTACGAACAAGCTCTTGAGCGCTACGGCCGATGCCTAAATCGTGAACTTCGCTGACCTTGATTTGGCCTTCTGGGTTAATCACGAAAGTACCACGCAGTGCTAAACCGTCTTCTTCAATCATCACGCCGAAGTTACGGCTGATAGTACCTGTTGGGTCAGCCAGCATTGGGAAGTTGATCTTCTTGATGGTGTCTGACGTGTCATGCCACGCTTTGTGAGTGAAATGAGTGTCAGTTGATACTGAGTAAACTTCAACGCCCATGCCTTTCAGCTGCTCGTAGTAATCCGCCATGTCGCCTAATTCAGTTGGGCAAACAAAGGTGAAGTCAGCAGGGTAGAAGAATACAACTGACCATTTACCTAACAGGTCTTGTTCCGTTACTGGAACGAACTCACCATTGTGATACGCAGTGGCTTTGAATGGTTTGATTGTGCTGTTGATAATTGATTGAGTCATTTTATGCTTCCATTTAGTTGATGATTGCTTAAGTTCATAACAGGACATTTGCTTGCGTCCTGTCGATGTGAAGCATATTACCGACTCGCATAAAATTAAGATAACGGATAAAAACTATTATCCTAATCGGTTTAGTCGAATGCTGGTGCAGTTAGGTAGGACTCAATCGGTTTTTCCACAGCAGCTGGGCTTTGGTGTGCTTGGGATTGGGTCTGGATTGTATGCGATGACCTTTCAGTGGATCGGTTGAGCTAAATTTCAGGCATAAAAAAGGGATATCAATGATATCCCTTAGAATATAAAATCAATTAAAACAATATTCTAGAGAGCCTAGAACCTAGTTTTTCTTAGGCTGAGTTAACCAAGTGCTGAGCAAACGCACGCCGTAACCTGTGGCGCCCGCAGGCACAACGGCGGTATCGGTGGCGGTTAAGGCGTTGCCCGCGATATCGAGATGTGCCCAAGGCTGTTCGCCCGCAAAGCGTTTTAAGAACATGGCCGCAGAGGAAGCGCCCGCGCTACCTTCTTTACCGGTGTTTTTCAGATCCGCGATCGTGGACTTAAGCTCATCATCGTAGGCTTGATCTAAGGGTAGACGCCACACTTTCTCGCCAACCTGTTGTCCCGCATAGGTTAACTGCTGAACCAAGGTTTCTGAGTCGGTAAACAATCCCGCATATACGCTGCCGAGTGCGCCGACTTTAGATCCCGTTAAGGTCGCGACATCCACTATGATGGAAGGCTTATAGTTTTCTCTGGCATACCAGAGGCCATCGGCCAGCACTAAGCGACCTTCGGCATCGGTATTGAGCACTTCAACGGTGAGCCCTTGGGCAGTTTTAATCACGTCCCCAGGGATCATTGCGTGGCCAGAGATCATGTTCTCCGCCATCGGCATAATCGCCACTACGTTGACTGGCGCCTTTTGGAGTGCCATAGCTTTAATGGTGCCAAGCACAGTGGCTGCGCCCGCCATGTCTGACTTCATCCGTGCGATAGAAGTGCCCGTCGCCTTAATGTTGTAACCGCCCGAGTCGAAGGTGATGCCTTTACCGACCAGCGCAATAGGTGCGTCTTTGCTGCCCGGCCAATGGGCCACCACTAACTTAGGTGGGCGTTCGCTGCCTTTACCTACTGCCGCCAAGGCGCC
The DNA here is from genome assembly GCF_031932065.1 of Shewanella scandinavica. Taxonomy (NCBI): domain Bacteria; kingdom Pseudomonadati; phylum Pseudomonadota; class Gammaproteobacteria; order Alteromonadales; family Shewanellaceae; genus Shewanella; species Shewanella scandinavica. The sequence goes on along the minus strand of NZ_JAUOES010000015.1, from coordinate 71,465 downwards.
CAGTTGTAGGCGTTCGATATCTTTGGCTTCTAATACTGTGACTTTAACGCCGAGGGATTTGAGTTTTCTCGCCTCATTGGCAAAGCTGTCTGGATACATAATGCCCGCGGGCGCGTTGGTGAGATCGCGGGCTAAAAACACCCCAGCTTCAACCGCTTGCAGATTTTTATGGTGTTTCTGGTTGCCACTTAAATCATCGACGGCGATTTGGTAGTTCTTCTCGGCATGGGTACTCGCCTTGAACTGAGTGTAACGATAGCTGCGCAGTTCAATACCGTGTGCCAGCTCAGAGGCAAATAACGGCGCGGCCGTTAAACCTTGGGTGAGTACGCGTACTGTGGCTTGGGGAACCGTATCGAGTTTGGCTGCAACATTACCACCGATTGTATTGATATCACCGGGCGTTAAGGTTTTAGTATCGCCAATGCCGACCAGTAAGACTCGCTTAGCATCGATTTCGCTCGGTACTAAAATCTCGAGGATTTCACCTTGCTTACCGGAAAAGCTGTTATCTGCCGTCGCTAGGTTTAATTGGTCTTGGGTCGACTGAGGTAAAAAATCGATCCCATAGGTAGTAGCATCAGCGCTTTGGAATAGCACTAATGTATCTGAATTCAGTGAGCTACGAGTGTCAAAACTAAAAATCTCGGCGTTAGCATTGAGAGAGTTAAGGCACGCCAGAGCCATAACGCTTAACATAAATTTGTGCTTATTTTTCATGGTGACAGCTCATATCATAGGAGTGTGAGAAGAATATCAAAGCTCAGCCTTAGGGTTAACTAATTTAAGCTATTTTGCTGATATTAATATTAAATCCAAGGCCCAAAGCGTGTCAGTGATCGCTCAAGGGCAAAACCTAATTGTTGCGACAAAGATTGAGCCTGACTTTTCAGGGCCGACGTGCCTAAAAGCTGTGGCGAATGGCTCGCAAATATCACCCAATTACCGCCGCCAGTGAGGCAAGCATTCACATGGGCAAAGTGTTGTTGTAAGTCGGCTAATAATTCGCGATTTTGGCTATGTTCTTTCCAGCAGTTCAGCACTAAATAACCGTTGGGTTTAATGAGGTTAGTGCATTGCTCAAGGAATACTGGCGAAAGCTGTCCCGTTTCAACGCCTTTGGCTGTGTAGATATCGGCAAAAATCACATCGACTTTTTTATGATCGCCTGCGGCCAAAAAGGCGATGGCATCATCATTGATAAGATTGAGCTTTTTACCTATCGGCAGTTGAAAATAGCGCTTAGCTAATTCAATCACCGCGGGGCGTAACTCTACCGCCGTTAACTTTATTGCCGCGTCGAAATTGCGTAGAGAGTGGATAATCGAGCCGCCGCCTAAACCTAAAACGATGGCGCTCTTAGGCTTACAAAACAGCAAAACCAACAACATGGCTTGCACATAAGTGTGCTGGGGAATATGGGGCGCAGCCTTGAGGATTTTACTCTGCTCGTCGTTATCCCCAAAGGACAGGATCCGTGAGTCGTCGTAATCGATTACGCGGATTGGGCCTAGTGCGTCTTGGGTTTCATGTAAGAGGGTAGAGTCGGCCATATTGGATTTATTACTCGGTTTAGCTGTTTGGCTCGCTTGCACAGGCTATAACTGCTCGCGCAAAAAAGTTAGAATTCAGACAGTTTTAGTTAATTGAGCCGCTATTATGACAAATCAAATCCTGCTTGCCTGTATTTATCTTGCAGTGTTTCTCTTTTTACAGCGCGCCTTAACCCATTGGGTGAGAAAACTGGCGCAAATGAAGCAAGTGAGTGTGGCGCGGACCAGTTTAGTCACCCGTTTTATTTCCTATGTGATGTTTTTTATTACCTTATCACTGATGGCTGTCTCGCTTGGGCTGGGCTATCAGGATGTGTCGCTATTTGTTTCATCCGCCTTTGCTGTGATGGGCGTAGCATTGGTTGCTCAATGGTCGATATTGAGTAATTTAACCGCTGGCGTGCTGATCTTTTTCGTATTTCCTTACCGTATCGGCGAGCGCATTCGAGTCGTGGATAAGGATGAAGATATTAGCGGTGTGATTATCGAAATCGCGTTATTCCATGTGCTAATCCACCGCGATAACGGCGATACCATTACTTATCCCAATAACTTAATGCTGCAAAAGGCAGTGTTAAAGCTCGCCGATCAGACTCCCTTAGCCGAACGTCAGGCTTTACTCGAAGGCAAGAAGAAGTTTGATCCTGAGTAGTTTGGCTAGCTGCGCAGTGCTACATTGATTATCAAACTGTTGTGAGTGATTGCCGGGGCTCTTAATCCTATTATCTTCTCATTATGTTTGCTTGCTTACTGAGTGTTTACTAACAAATACAGGGGGTTTTATTACATGCCACGCTGTTTTTTTACCTCATACTGTGCTTGAACGCACGGTTTAGTTATTCACTCTGCTTAGACTTCGCCCTTTTGTTTTTAAGGGAGAATTCAATGAAATCTAAACTTCTAGCTGTGACTATCGCGGCGGTGTTAACGACTCAATTAACGGCCTGTATGGGGCAAATGGGTTTAAGCCAAATGGTGACTAAGGGAAATTTAAGTGCAGTGGATAACCGTTATGGTCGTGCTGGGCTGTTTATTCTATTGAGCCCGATTTATGGCATTGCGGCTACAGGCGATTTGTTTATCGTGAATACTATCGAGTTTTGGACGGGTAAAAATCCCATTACCGATAAATCTCCTGCTGTGGTAGATATGCCCGTCGATGCTATTTTCAAGCTTAACCCCCATGTAAGTGATGAGCTAAAGTCAGCCCCTGTAAAACTCACACAGGCACAAATTACCTATCCTGATGAACAAACCGTCGCTATGACCTTAGCCTATGAAGACGGCAGCACTCAGTTATTAGCGGGCCGTAAATCCGGTGATGATGTAGATTTTTTTCTTGATAATATTTTTATTACCCGTGTTAGCAATCAAGAATTAGTTGCCTATAGCGAAAGTCGTTTGCTGGATGCTGAGGTAAACCCTGCAGCATAAGGCGATTAGCTGAAGCCCAATTTGTTATTGGGTATCAAAATTAGCGAATTTATTCCAGCCCCTCAATAGGGGCTTTATTCTCCATAGGCCGATGTAAGACCGTATTTAGCCATTTAACCAATACTAATTCGATAGCGCTTGAGTACCAGATTCTCAACAACCCAATACAGGCCAGATAGGGATAGCAACAAGGTCAGTATGCCCAGCAGCCAGCTAAAGGGGTTGTTGAAGCTGCCTTGATTGAGGTAATCCATAAAGTGCAATTTAAACATCAAGTCGGCGATGTCTGTGTGGTCATTTTTATGGCCAACTAATTCACCATTAACCGCATTGATGTAAATCCGCGTCGACAGCTCATCATCCATAGCTATTTGCCACAGTGAATTGCACTGAGTTGGCCACTCGCTAATGGGGGCTGAGATTTGCTTAACTTGGGTAATCTTGCCCGGCCCGGTGTAACTTTCAAGCGCCAGTTGTTGCGCGCTTTGTTTATCAATAAGTAAAACATTGCCTGTATAAGCATCAATCAAGGTTTGCTGTTGGCACTGGTGTGCATAGCGCTGCACCTTTGCATCGAGTACATAAACAGGCTTACCCGCGAGCGCCATTAATGTCAGGCTTTCTACTTGAGTGTGCTTCGCTAGTAAGGGAGTTATATTCACAAGCTTTTGTGGCTCAAACGCTTGCCTTTGCGGCTCAGGGTGATGGCTCTGTTGGTACACCATTCCCTTGAGTTCATCATGGGGCGTCAAATTGAAATAGACCCCAGTAACAAGCCAAAGTAGCAGTTGAATGCTAACTATGGCACCGAGCCAATAGTGAGCGATTTTGACCCAGCGTTTGAAGCGTTTACTTTGAGGCTTAGGCTTAGGTTTAGATTTAAGTTTCGGCATTATTTCAGATACTTCCTTCTGCGCTGCCAAAGTAAAATGAAGCCGGCTAACACAGCCACAATAGAGATTAGAGCCGTGGTCAGCAGCAGAAGATTGTCGATGGCTTCACCTTCGTCGTAATCCATAATGTGCCATTTCCAAAAGAGATCGAATAAACGCCAATAGTCATGTCTGCGCGTGACTAGCTCACCCGTCGTCGCTGACAGGTAAAGGCTTGTGGCAGCGCTATTGTTAAAATCCATTCTCCAAACGGGCAAGTATCGCGGCGCTAATTCCGCAGGGGCGATATCGGCGAGCAGGGTTGCACTAACAAGCTTAGCCTCGACGGCTAAAGACCCGTGATGCTGATAGTTTGAAGCTATCATTCGGGCTTGTTTCTCCGTTATTGAAGGCAATAACTCACCCGAATCTGCGTTCACGAGAATGGACTTATCGCTCAGTTTAATCCGGTAGTAGAGGCTATCAGTAACTGAGGTTAACGTGATTGCTTGAGCCTTGGGGAAACGCTCATAAACCGCTGCGATTGGGTAATGGAGCTGGCTGGGATCGATATGCTTTATGTCTTGCACTTTAATATGATCGCCACGGATAAACCCCAGATCCATTAAGACGAAATAGCTGCCGGTGACTGACCAGATCCCAATCGGCAGTACCAGCAATAGCATCAACCATCTGTGCATAAAGTGCGCCGATGAGACTCGTTTAAGTGTGTTAACCCGCTTCAAGTTGATGACTCACTTTTTATTTAATTAATTTAGCCAGCTTGCTTAAGGGGGGCAGCCCCTTAAGCCCAAAGCACTACAGAGCCCATTTCATCCCGACATAGTAACGACGTCCCATTAGGTCGTACGTCATAGTGTTGGTATTACCGTCGGTAAAGCTTTGATGATATGGCGCTTGCTTGTCGAACAGATTATCGATACCTGCTGTGAACGCAATATTGTTGTCCATTTGATAATGAACCTGTGCGTTATGGTAAGTGAGCGCATCAACTGAGTCCCCTATATCTCCAGCATTGGCATATTGATCATCCGCCGCGCCAATATACTGAATGTTGTAGCTAAAGCGCCAATTGTCATTAGTGACATCAAAATAGAGGTTTGAGCGCCATTTGGTGTAGCTACCATCATAACCAATGGTGCCTGCTCTAGATTCAACGGGGGCACCGGCGTAGGTTTGCAGATCGTATTGATCTAAATAGCTCAGCTCCCAAGTCGTATTAGTCACTAAGCCTGCCATCTCTTTCTGGTAAAACATCGCCATATCAACACCTGAAACCACTTCGTTGGCGGCGTTGCCCAGTTGTGTTTGTAAATAGGTAATGTTGCCTGTCATTGCGTCTCGCACAAAGTGTTCGTCGCTACAGAAAGGATGCGTCATCCCTTTGCTGTCGTAACAGGCGGCTAATTTACTCGAACCATTGACTGAATTAATGGCGTTATTAATCTCTATCTTGTAGTAATCGAGCGTGATATTGAGCTCTTCAATAAACCCCAGATCCCAAACAATACCCGCAGTAAAGGTATTAGCTTCTTCTGGTTCAAGTTCAGCATTGCCACCACGGTCGGTTAATATTGTGCCTTCTTGCTTATAATTCGTTGGCACGTTTGATGCCATACAATTAGCGTATCGATTCGAGCTAGGGTCGAGCTTAACCCACTCGCTACAAGGATCTGTGGTATTCATGGAGCCTTGATCTATGCCGCCAAACAACTCAGGAATATTCGGTACTCTGAATGCCGTGGATTGCGTGGCCCGCAGCGTCACTGCGTCATTGACGACCCACAGCAGCCCCATTTTATAATTGGTATCGCTACCGAAGGTATCAAAATAGGAATATCGCAACGCCGCAGTTAATTCGACTGACTTGGCAAAGGGCAGGCCGCTTAAAATAGGTAACAAGGTTTCAAGATAGATTTCGTCGGCAGTATAACGACCATCAATCGGATCTTGCTGGGCAGTGTTTGCTTCACCACTGATTTTAAGTGGGTCGGGATCATTCCATCCTTTCTCGTTTCTGTGCTCTAGTCCTGCAGCAAAACTCATCATGCCCGCGGGTAACTGCCATAGATCGCCTGTGATATTTGTCGTGAGACTAAACTGCTCATTACCGCCGCTATCACGCATGTTAAACAGGAAATAGTCCAGCATTTCAGGTGTGAGTGAGCCTGCTCCCCAAAAGTCTGCGCAAGGGACATTAGGATCAATATTACAACTGCTATAGTCTGTCGCCTCGGCAAGACGAGCCTTATTAATGACATTGGTCACTTCATAGGAACCACGGTTACTGCCGAAGTTAACTGCGGCATCCCATTGCCAACCGTTGTCTAAATCACCTCTTAATCCTGTCACTAAGCGCCAAGTATCCGCTTGAATATTAAATTTTCTGGGTGCTTCAGCCAGTCTGCGACTCTGGAGCAGAAAGTCTGCATCGATCGGATTTGATTCATGCCAAGCAGGGATGACTATTCCTGACACCGATTGCGGAGTAGCGGGTAATTGTGAACTTCGGTGAGTGTACATGGCCTCAGCAAACACTTGGCTGCTCGCCGTTAAGTCATATTCACCGTAGGCAAACAGATTGACTCGCTCGTTAGGTTGAACCGCATTAAAATACTGATAAGTATTGTCTTTATGGCTGCTTGTGTAAGGGGCACTTCCTGTTGGTAAAAGCATTAACGGATCGCCGATTGAATTACCATTGGCATCAATGAAATGGCCTCTGCCTCCCGGCAGCGCCGAGCTACCGCCACACACTAGCTCCCCATTCACTTCCTCAAGCGGACAAGGTGCGCGACTCAGCATATCGACGGCTTGGGTTTTATCGTAACTCATCGCCACATATGCACTGCCACGCTCACCTATATGACCGATGGCAAGGTCGAGCTTGTACTGTTCACCATCATTTTGCTCGGTTATGCCCGTTCGTGCTTGAAACTCAACCCCTTCGATTTGTTGCCGAGTGATAATATTGACCACGCCTGCAACCGCGTCGGCACCATAAATGGCGGATGCGCCATCTTTTAAGACCTCGATTCGTTCAACCACGCTAATGGGAATAGTATTAAGATCAACGGAGGAGTTTGCCCCAGAGCCACTGTTCAGCATACGTCGACCATTGAGCAGTACGAGTGTGCGATTCACCCCTAATCCACGCAGATTAACTTGGGTTGAACCATAGCCACCTTCAGTCCAATAGGCATTTGTTTGATTACCCGCAAACCCCGCAGAGGCCGTCATTCTTTGCAGCAATACCTCAACTGAGGTGGCACCGGTTTTCTCGATATCTTGCGCGGTAAAAACGGTCATAGGCGCGGTGGAAGCCATCTCTTCCCTTTGAATTCGACTCCCTGTAATGGCTATTCTTTCGATAGCCGTGGGAGTCGATACTTGAGGTTTAATTGCAGATGCTGGCAACATTGCTTCAGTTTCGGCTTCGGCTGCTATCCCTGAAAACGTGGCCATGCTGGCTAGGGTTATTGCCATTGAAGTCATTACTGCGGAGCGGGTCATAATAAGCCTATGAAAGGTCTGTTTAAATAATGGTATGTTTTATATAGGATTAAGTGGGTATCTCAATAAAAACTCAACGACCTGCGACACTGTGTCACACCCCTAATGCGCGGTTTATAATAAAGTGCTGATATAATCGCCGCTCACTAAAGGTTTGGAAGTTCAACCATGTGGGCCCGCAGCGTGTTTTTTGTTTTACAGATATGATGATTCGGCATGGCGTAAATGGGAGGATAAGAGCATGCAAGCGCAAGTACAGAACAAGTTTGAACGCTATCCTGAGCATATAACACCCTTGCTATTACGGATCCGAACTTTGGTTTTTGCGATTGCTGAAGCGCAGGATTTAGGTGCGGTGGAAGAAAGCTTAAAATGGGGCGAGCCGAGTTATTCAGTTAAAAATGGCAGCACAGTAAGATTTGATTGGAAGCCTAAATATCCCGAACAATACTACCTATTCTTTAATTGTAAAACTAAGCTGGTTGATACATTTCGAGAGCTACATTCCCATGCGCTGCAGTTTGAAGGGAATCGAGCCATAGTGTTAAGTATCCATGATCCCTTGCCAATAACCGCAATTTCTCAATGTATTGAATTATCGTTGAAATACAAAAGTATCAAACATCTACCTTTGTTAGGTGCGTAAACCGACTGGGAACCAACTTGACAGAAGCTGTAGCACCTAAATCTTAGTTAAGGTGCTACCTGTTTGCGGTAACGAAGCAGACTTATTTTTTGTCGATTGATTTGACAAAAAATTGCAGTCTTGGATAGTTAAATCCAGCGTTACCTTTGATTGAAAAATATAACAACACAGCACAAATCGCGAAATATATCCCAATATCAATGGCTGAAAGCATCGCAGAATTGATTTGTTGGCCAGTCGCAAGCAACAGGCTTACACTGAGTATTCCAGCTAGTCATCTAAAAATACGCTCTCTCATATTCACTTCCTTGTTGTTTATTTAACTCTTCTATCGCAACACTCGCTGAAAAAATGCCGTCGCTTGTAAGTACATTTGCAGTGCGAGTGCAGGATCGTATCTATCGCCTTCATCACGCATAAAGGCGTGTTGAGCGTTGACTTCAAGCCAAGTGAAATTACGGTTCAGCGCCATTAATTGCTGGTGGATTAACACTCGGCCTTCCGCCGATACATGGGGATCTTGCTTACCAAACACTAACACTAATTCCCCTTGAATATCACCGCTGCGGCTCAGAGAGTCATTGCCGTAGGCGCAGGGCAGGGTGTTGGAGTGAATGTCGGTTGGATAGAGGCAAAATGCACCTAAAATAGCGGGGTTGAGTGCGGCGCGGTAGGCTAAGTGGCCGCCGATACACACGCCCATACTGCCCACTTTGCCATTGCAGTAAGCTTGTTGATGGGCAAAGTCGACTAATGCTTGGGTGTCGCTGTCGTGGTGTTCTAAAGGTTTAGCAAACTTATCGGCGTTGCCTTTGTCTTTACCCGGTTCATCGTAGGCGAGCACTGTGCCTAAAGGATTGAGTTCATGGAATACTTCCGGCACAAATACCACAAAACCGTGGCCAGCAAGAATTGTAGCAGCGCGTGCAATAGGTGCCGTTTGCTGAAATATTTCGGAATAAAAGATGATGCTTGGGAATTGCCCCTGTGCTTCTGGGCGGTAGATATAAGTGCGCATTAGCCCTGAAGGCGTGGAGATATCCTGAGTTTCCTGAGTGGCTAGCATATTGAGGTTCTCTCTGTGAGGCTTCAAACGTTGAAGCCTCACTGTAGCAGTCAGGATTTTATCTGTCAGTTAAAACAATTCGTTACCTGAGAGTTCCCCTGCACATAACGCTTTTACATTGCTCAAGGTTGTTTGGGCGATGGCGCCTAAGGCTTCTTCAGTGAGGAAGGCTTGGTGACCAGTAAAAATCACGTTATGGCAGGCAGATAATCGACGGAATACATCGTCTTGAATGATTTCATTCGATTTGTCTTCGAAAAATAAGCCTTTTTCGTTTTCGTACACATCGAGTCCGAGTGAACCTATTTGGCCGAGTTTTAAGGCCTCCATCGCATCAAAGGCATTGAGTAAACCACCGCGACTGGTGTTGATCACCATGACGCCGGGTTTCATCTTGGCGAAGCTGGCTTGGTTGAGCAAATGGCGGTTATCGGCCGTGAGCGGGCAATGCAAGCTGATGATATCGCTGTTGGCATAAATCGCATCGAGATCTTGATATTCCACATTCAGCGCGACAACCGCTGGATTGATAAAGGGATCGTAGGCGATGACTTTACAGCCAAAACCGAGCAAGACTTTAATGGTGGCCACGCCGATTTTACCTGTACCAATCACGCCAACGGTTTTGCCGAACATGTTAAAACCGACTAAACCTTCGAGGGAGAAATTGGCATCGCGGGTACGTTGGTAGGCTTTGTGGATTTTGCGATTCAGCGTCAACATCAGCGCGACTGTGTGTTCGGCCACGGATTCAGGTGAATAAGCGGGCACATTGACGACTTGCATGCCTAAGCGTTTAGCGGCGACTAAATCGACATTGTTAAAGCCTGCGCAGCGCATGGCGATAATTTTTGTGCCGCCCTTGGCGAGTTCGACTAGGACTTCTTCACAAAGTGAATCGTTAACGAAGGCACAAACGATTTCAAACCCTTCAGCAAGTTTCACTGTTTGCATGCAGAGGCGATAATCGAAATACTCAATTTGTGCACCAAACGCGGCATTTGTGCGGTTAAAATGCTGCATGTCGTAATGTTTTGCGCTAAAGAATCCAATTCTCATTTCAGTCACCTAACGGATTTTGATGTAGTTATCAGCCAAAGAGTGTAAGTGAGTTAGGGCTTTTTGTCCTCAGCCTTAGAAAATTGGCTATTAAAAGAGTGAGCTTTGTCATCAATTGGCTAAAACTGTTGATAAAAAAAGCGAGCCATCAGGGCTCGCTTATGAATCGACTATCTGTGCTTGAGTTGTTCAAACTGGACTCTCGCATTTTAAGACGTGCTTTGAGAGCCAAGGGTTAGTCCGTTAACCCTGATACGGTTTGTGACTAGTGATCTTTAGCGAATTTAGCCGCTTCAGCACCGGCGATACGGCCGTAGGTCACAATGTCAGATACTGCGTTACCGCCAAGACGGTTAGCACCGTGGACCCCGCCAGTCACTTCACCTGCAGCATATAAGCCTTGGATTGGTTTACCGGTTTTTTCGCTCTTCACTTCGGCTTTAGTATCAATCACAACACCACCCATAGTGTGGTGAACAGCAGGTGCGATTTCTAATGCGTAGAAAGGCGCTACTGCTAATTCGCGTGGTAGGTTTGGACGTTCAAATTGCGCATCTTTACCTGATTTCACGAAACCGTTGTATGCCGTGATGGTTTGCGCCAGTTCAGTGGCGGGCACATCGATTTGTTTTGCTAACTCTTCGACGGTTTTGCCTTCTTTAACAATGTTCAGATGCACATATCCTTCAATCGCTTTTAAGCTCTTACGGATTGAGTCATCGAATACCAAATAAGCGCTTTCGCCTTTTTGTTGCAGAATCGCGGCAGACGCTTTATCACGGGTAGTGATTTCGTTCATAAAGCGGTTACCTTCTCGGTTAACCACGATAGCACCGTTACCACGTACCGCTTCGGTGATCATTACGCCACCCGCTGGTGAGTATGTTGGGTGAGCTTGAATGAACTCTAAATCGCGAGTTGCTGCGCCTGCTTGCAGTGCCACGTCTAAGCCGTCACCGGTTGCACCTGGGTGGTTAGTGGCTTTAAAGCCTTTTAACTTAGGATCGTACTTAGCTACGCGGTCGTTGTTTTTCGCAAAACCACCGGCAGCAATAACCACTGCATCGGCTTTAATAATGTAATAACCAGTGTATTCGCCTTTAACGAGTACGCCAGTCACATTGCCTTTCGCATCTTCAAGAATACGGACAACACGGCTGTTTAAGCGGATGTCAGTACCACGCTTTACTGCGTTGTCCCATAGTACTTGCGCAACGTGCGCACCTACACCAGCGCCACCGGTTGGGCGGTGACTACGGTTAACACTTGCACCACCCATACGGCCCACGTCAGTCATGTCGGCACCCATAGAGGTTAACCAATCGATAGAGTCAGATGAGTTATTTGCAAGCACTTTCACTAATTCAGGATCGTTAATGTTACGGCCACCTTTCATGGTGTCGTCGATCATGATTTGTTTCTTATCTTCAATACCTAACTTAGTTTGCGCCTTCGTTTCGGCAGCGTTCATACCGCCAGCGGCCAACTTAGTGTTACCACCTGGGACAGGTTCTTTTTCGAGCAGGATTACTTTTGCGCCGGCATCACGGGCTGATACTGCAGCAGCAAGGCCCGCACCACCTGAACCGATAATAACCACATCAGTGGTTTCTTTTACGCCAGCGGCAATGGCTTTATCTTGTGCCGCTTTGTCAGCATCAACAGGAACAAACTTACGTTCCCACTTGCCGCCATAAGGCATATCGAAGCCGAAGCTGTGGCAAGCATCGCAATAGGCGACTGATTTCTCATGGCCTTTATGGCAGCTTGTACAAGCAATTTCGCCAATCAAGTGAGATTTATGGGGTGAGACTTTGTCTTTAGGTGCGGCGGCGGCCAGTTCTTTTAAATCGCCGTGGCAGCTAACGCATTGGGCATTTTCATGGCTAAGGTTGTCATCGCTGACGCCACCTTTGTCTGAGACGTGGCAGCTGTCGCAACTGCCCATTTCACCGTGAAAATCGGCTAGCACTTCTGGTGCAGCATAGGCAGTTCCTGCCATTGCGCCAGAGATCAGCATGGCTAGTGCTGTTTTTTGAATCTTTCTTGTGAACATGGTAGTTCCTCCGCCGTACATTCATCTACTTAATAAGGGTTATTCATCGTGGCGTGATATTTATTTTTTACGCAGCTCACGCACTGTTAGAGCATTCTCCATTTGCAAATTTAGCACTATCTAAAGAGGTATATGTGTGTTCAGATCACATAACCTTTGTTGCAGCGAAAATAACATATTTAAAATGTGCAATCGGATGGGAAATATTAATGAAGTTGAGACTGGTCACTGATTGAATACGGTATAACTTGCGCGAGTTAACATTTTGAATGGATTGGTTTTAACTTTGTAAAATAAAAAAGCATGAATTATGGTTTTGGTGGTATGATTTATCTATTTGTATTTTATAGAGATTATAATTTAATCTGTATATTGAGGAGATGGCTTATTTATTTTTATATATTCTATAAATAATGTTATTTCACAAGCCTTTATTGTATAAAATTATATTGTCATTTTAATTAAATGTTACGCAATTGATTCTTAAGGGGTTGTAATGCACAAACAAGGCATATCTGAAAAACGTTTTTGGTTTCAACGTTTGAGTAAAACCAGTTTAAGGGCATTGCATATTTTAGGGATCGTCGGTATTGGTGGTGGCATTTTATTAAGCGTAGATAAAACGCAATGGCTGAATTATTGGTATCTCGCTATGACGACGGGCTGCATATTAATGCTGTGGGAAATTGTGCGTGATTGGCGTTGGTTAATTCAGCTTAAGGGTGTGTTAACCTTAGTAAAAGTAGGCTTACTTGGTCTGTTTGTGCCGCTGGCTAATTTCAAGCCTGAGCTGTTAATCGCGATCCTCTTTTTGTCCGTGATTGTGTCCCATGGTCCTGCTGGGCTGAGGCATTATTCTATTGTGCATCGTCGGCAAATCGACTCGAAAAAAGAAATTAAGGGCTAATGCTAATGTCTGTAATCCATGCGCCAATCGTGACTCCCGCAGCCTTAATCACTGAGTTTACTTGGCCTGTTTCTCGCTTTGATGGACTTAAAGTACTCGATCTTGCCTGCGGCTCTGGGCGTAATGGTTTGTGGTTTCTAGCGCAAGGTGCAGAAGTGACGTTTATCGACAGGGATTTGTCTGCCATGTCGCACATTGAGCATGTGAACGCCCGCAAATATCAATGGGATTTAGAAGCCGAGGCTGCGCCATCGCTACCGATTGAAGAGTACGACATAGTGTTAGTATTCAATTATCTGCATCGGCCATTATTGCCGCAAATTGCCAATGCGGTTAAGGCTACAGGCCTCATCGTCTATGAAACTTTTACCACACAGCAGGCTGAGAGTGGGCGGCCGCGTAACCCCAATTTCTTGCTGACTGAAAATGAACTCAAATCAGCATTTGCTAACTGGCAACCTTTACATTACTTTGAAGGTCGATTAAGTGATCCGCAGTCCACTCATAGCAGTTATAAAGCACAGTTGATTGCACAAAAACCTAAAACGTAAGTTTATCGATTGAGACTCAAGAGGTTGTAGGATGTTTCCCTATCCAGAGCAATATCGCATTGCAACACCACCGCTTACGACCGCAGTCATGGTGGCTTGGGCTTTATTCAGTCATAGCCTGTTTTCCGATGCCAGCCCTGTCGCTCTGTATCCGCTATTAGCCCTGTTCCCTTTGGTGATTGGATTGCACTTGTATTTGATTTGGTTAGCAAAAGGAATGGGGCGACTCGATCAGTTTTTCTATGCCTTAGTGCATATCCCGCTAGCGTTCGTGGTGTGGACATTTACGATTATGCATGTGAATGGCAACGCTTTTTCTTAAATTCGCCTGACGTTTCCGTTACAGAAAATAAAAAGCGCCCTGATAATCAGAGGCGCTTTTTTAAATGCTGTATTGCTAACAATTAGGCCGTAGTGTTGATGTTGTGGCCTGCGTTACCTACAGGTTTTGGCGCCGCAGCTGCAATTAAATCTACCGCGATTTGACCTTCGGCTTTTTGCTGCTCTTTGGCTAACTGAGCAACCTTAACGCCAATTGCACCATTTTCTAGATTAGGTGCGATAGCTTGGGTATTCAGTGAAATTGACATAACTAACCTCGATTGTAAGCTGGATCCCTTTATCGGCAAACCCAAGGTTAACTTTAGCCGTTAGCCATGAATTTGCCAATCATCCATTATTTTGTTAATTATTTAGTCGATTGTTTCGTCAATTACTTGGCCTTAGCCGAAAACAGTTTGCGGCCGATAATAATAATGGCTGTAATCCCCAATGAGCCTAAGATCAACCCCAGTGCCAGCGCCACATTTTGCAGTGCGGTAGGGTCGATAACCAGCGCGATACCCATACCCAACATCATCACACCTGACATGAGTTTTAGGGCTTGGCCTTCTTTTTCAGTCAGTTTACGTTTACCTAAGGTCGCGCTGAAGACGATAACGATAATCGCCAGCGGAATCACGTAAACAATGTTATATAAAACCAGATACATATAGCGTTCAATGTCTGGCAGATTGTGCATAGAAAGCACGCTGGTGTAAATCATCGGGAAGCCCGCGGTGCAGAGCAGTTCATAGGCGTTGGCGAGAACGGCTAGTACGGTAGAGCCAATAAGTAAGGCGCCTAAGCTACTCGAATTTGACAGTTTACCCATGCGCTTTATCAAGCTCGTCCGGTTTTCTGCCGACATAGATAGCGTCACTTCCCCCTTAGTAAAGAAGTAATCTTTAATGTTGATGACCCCTGCGATTAAGGCCAAACAACCCGCCGCTAAGATGATCATGCCGCCATCACTGCCAGCGCCCAACAGCTGGAAGATGTTCAGCCATGCGGTCATAAACAAGAAATAGATAAAGCCAGAGAAGAACACGAAAATCCCGCCGACGAGCAACATTCGGCTGCGGCTCTTGGCATTAACCATGATTGACAATAAAAACAGTAAAACGAAGAAGGCGCAGGGGTTAAAGGCATCAACCCCTGCAAGCACTAAGGTGAGCAGCGGCAAAGACATAGTCTCAGGAGTCACTACGCCCACTAAAGGTAACTCAACGGGCTGGACTTCAGATTGCACTGACGACGGTTCTGTAGCGTCCCCCAAGCTGGTGGCATCGCAGGTGCCTTCGCCAGTATCTGTGCCACAAGTGCCAAAGAGCGGCGCATTAGTTTCTGTACTCGCGCTCGTACTGATAACGCCTTTGGTGGGCATGTCCGCTTCGCTGAGTTGACCGCCAAGGGATAAATAACAATTCTTCAGTCGATTAACGAGAAACTCGCCCGTGACCGCTTCGCTCGAATAGCCCACCACGGCCTTTTCACAACTGGCCATATAGGGTACAGAACGTGCTTCTGTATTAGTTTTTGCGGCGATATTTTGCCAAATATCCTGCACACCTGGTGCGGACACCATATGAGATTCAAGTTCTATCCAAGGGTATTTTTGCGGCAATGAATCGATGAAAGGATGGGCCTCTGCACAGTGTGGGCAAGTTTTAGACCAGAAGAAATACAGCTTAATTTTGAGCTCACCCTGACCATTTATATAATGCCACGTTCGATCCGCTGAGCTTGCTGGTGTTGTCTCGGCCCAGCTAGGGATTGAAAAGGCAAAGAGGAATAATAGCGAGCAAAACAGAGATAATTTCGATAGATATTTTGTCATAGCGCCTCCCACTGAGAGTGGGTTTAAGTATCGTCAAACGGTTCGATTAGCTCTTACTCTACTTAAATCAATCATTTTGATTAAATTAGATATTAAGAAGTGTTAGTTAACTCGCGAATAACCATTTTTTGGGAACTGAAACCAGTTTATCTCCCTGTTAAATGGTGTGATGCACATTCACTCTCAGCTTGAGTCGTTAATGGCTAATAAGAATAGAGCACCCGAGGGTGCTCTATTTCTGACGTTATCAACAAGTGTCTATGATGGATTATGGTTAGCCTAACGCAACACCATTTACGCTGAGTTTCACGTCGATATTATTGCGAGTGGCGTTAGAGTAAGGACAAACTTGATGCGCATGACGCACTAGGGCTTCTGCGGCTTCTTGCGGTAAATCTAAGCTGACTTCTAAAGCAACCGCTAATGCAAAACCGCCAGCATCATTGGCACCTATGCCGACAATCGCACTGACTGGCGCTTGTGTAATATCCACTTTGCCGATTTTAGCGACATGCAGAATGGCGTTTGAGAAACAGGCGGCATAACCTGCGGCAAACAGTTGTTCAGGATTCGTGGCGAGACCGCTACCGCCCATGGCTTTTGGATAGGCTAAAGCGACATCCAGTAAACCATCATCAGTGCTGACTTGACCTTGACGACCCGCTTTTGCTGTGGCACGTGTTTCATAAAGTGTTTTCATAGTATTAGACCTTCTGAGGTTAAGGATTAAGTAAATCGATTTAAATTGTGCGCAATTCAATTGTGATAAACTATAATTCGATCTTTGGTGTGAATGCAAGTATATTGTGCGCAATATATTTAATTTGTCGGATCTTCCTATGGCAACAACTCAACCCAACACCCGTGTTAATACTGTCGATATGGCCGAAAATACCAGCACAGAGAATGCCTTATGTCTTGAGAATCAAGTGTGCTTCTCTCTTTATAGTGCTGCAAATGCTATGGTGCGTGCCTATCGCCCTTTGTTGGACAAATTAGATCTAACCTATCCGCAGTACTTGGTCATGCTAGTGCTATGGGAAGAGCAGGGCATTAGTGTCAAAACCTTAGGCGATAAACTTTTCCTCGATTCAGGCACGTTAACGCCATTGCTGAAGCGGCTAGAATCTAAAGGATTAGTGACTCGTGGTCGTAGCGAACAGGATGAGCGTGTGAGAGTGCTCGCCTTAACGCCAGCAGGGCTTGCCCTTAAAGCGCAGGCCAGTGAAATTCCCCATTTAATGCGTTGCAAAGTCGGCGGTGAGGCGAGCGAGTTACAAGCCTTAAAGGCCATGTGTGATCAAGCACTTAAACAATTACATGCCAGTATTGATTAAACTCTTATCGTCGAGATTTGATCTAAGACTAACTTATTGACATATTAACGCTTATTAGCTGTTCGACTGAGCTTGATTGAATGTTTGAGGCTCAGTAGGTCGGTCGTCTATGGAAGGTTAGCGAGAGTGAGTTATGGCCAGTTTCGATATAGCCATTATTGGCGGTGGGATCAGCGGTGTCGGCATTGCCCAATATGCGGCAGCGGCGGGCTATTCCACCTTGCTGATTGAAAAGGGGGAAATTGGCGGCCAAACCTCGGCTAATTCCAGCAAACTTATCCACGGCGGCTTGCGTTATTTAGAAACCGGGCAAATCAATTTAGTCCGCAAGTCCTTGCTTGAACGGCGCCATTTACTCAATCTTGCGCCCACTCTGGTTAAAGCTGTGCCTTTTTATATTCCCGTGTACGACAACAGTCAGCGCAGTCCTTGGACCATTCGCGCAGGCTTAAGCATGTATGCACTGCTGAGTGAATTTGATCCTTTAGGCCAATTTGTGTCAGTGCCTGCCGTGCATTGGCATCGTTTCAAGGGATTAAAACTCTCTGGATTAAAAGCCGTATTTCAGTACTGGGATGCGCAGACCGACGATAAATTGCTCACTCAAGCGGTGGCGCGCAGCGCGCAGGCTCTGGGCGCCGAAGTCTATGCCGAGGCTGAATTTCTTGAGCTGGAACATAGGCGCGAAACTTGTGAGCTGAGTTTTAGCCACAGGGGCGAAATCCATAAAGCCGAAGCGAGTCTAGTGATCAATGCTGCCGGCCCTTGGGTGAATGCGGTTTTAAGCAAAGTCTTGCCTCCACTTGCGGGTGTTGAACTCGATTGGGTGCAAGGCGCCCATGTGCTACTGGATATTCCTGCGCCCGATGGCATCTTGTATTTAGAGTCTTGCTTCGATAAGCGGGTCATATTTGTGATGCCTTGGTATGGGCAAACTTTGGTTGGCACCACAGAAACGGAACTGGCGTCTTTAGATAAACCACCCCAAGCGACCGAATCTGAAATTAATTATCTGCTTGGAATTTATAAGCATTACTTCCCGTTAACGCCGGAGATTGATGAGCTTAAGACAAAGATAACTCAGACCTTCTGCGGCATTCGGGTTTTACCTAAGCAAAATAGCCAAGCCTTTGAGCGGCCGCGGGATACCTTGATGAAAACATCGATTTCCCATCCGCGCATCCTCAGTTTATACGGCGGTAAGTTAACGACGTTTCGCAGCACCTCGGCAGAAGTACTTGAATGGATTGAAAAGGCCCTTGGTAAGCGCGAGGCGATTGCCGATGTTGATAAACTCAGCTTGTCTTGAATAAACCTAAAATTGCGCCCTTGGTACTGGTTGAGTGTGTTTCGAGATGATTTTTACCCGTAAAACCGCTACAGTGTGGCGCTTTTTTACTGAATCTAGGATCTGTCGTGAGTGCTGCTATTGTGAATGCCGTTAAGCAATGTGGTTATTTTAATCAAGGTCAGTGCCTTTCTTGCCGGCATATTCAGCAGCCTCTAGCGCAGCAAGTAGCGGTTAAAACCCAAACGTTACTGCAATTACTCGCGCCTTTTATTCCCGCAAATTCGGCAGAACTTTTTCTGCCTCCCATTACTGGCGATGACAGCGGCTTTCGTAATAAAGCCAAAATGGTGGTGCTCGGTGCCGCCCATGAACCCGTGTTGGGGATTGTAAGCCCAAGTGGTGAGGCGGTAGATCTTTGCGACTGCCTGTTATATCCCGCTGATATGCAAGCCTTGTTGCACCGTTTAACCCGCTTTGTGCAGCAGGCGGGGCTTCCTCCCTATCGGGTTGATAAAGCCAAGGGCGAGCTTAAGTTTATTCTGCTGACCCGTAGCCAAGTACGCGGCGAGTATCTACTGCGTTTTGTGCTGCGATCACGCAATGGCATTGAACGTATCGAACGCGAATTACCTGCATTATTGGCGGAATATCCGCAGATAAAAGTAGTGTCAGTCAATATTCAACCGATTCATATGGCAATCCTTGAGGGCGATGAGGAGATTTTTTTAACTGAGAATACCCGTCTCGAAGAACGTTTTAATCATGTGCCTTTGTTCATTCGGCCCAAGAGCTTTTTCCAGACCAATCCGCAGGTTGCGGCTCAGTTATATCAAACCGCCCGTGAGTGGGTCGCCGAGTTTTCTCCTCGCTCGTTATGGGATCTGTTTTGTGGTGTCGGCGGTTTCGGACTGCACTGCGCATCCAAAGACATAACACTCACAGGGATTGAAATTGAAGCCGAGGCGATTGCCTGCGCGCAAATGTCAGCGCAAATGATGGGGCTCGAAAACGTGCAATTTATGGCGCTCGATTCCACCGACTTTGCCAAGGGTAAAAGCGCAGCCGATAAGCCGGATTTGATCATTGTTAATCCACCAAGGCGTGGTATTGGCGAGGCTTTATGCCAGTCATTAAGCGAGTTTGCACCTAAGGCGATTCTTTATTCCAGCTGTAATCCCAAAACCTTAGCGAAAGATCTCGAGCATATTCAAGGTTATCACTTAACCAAGGTGCAGCTATTTGATTTATTTCCCCACACGGATCATTTTGAAGTTTTGGCTATGTTGGTGAAAGATTAGTTTTTTAGCTCATCAATTTATCACTAAGCATTTGTACTCACTCGTTTTACGACTCTTGAAATCCGCTCAAACTATCTTAAGGGCTCTGCTGTGTGGAGCCCTTGTTATCTTTTATCTGCGTTGCTCGCGTGAAACTTCATCATAATGTCTTTTTAGTGGCATAATCTTCAGCACTTTATGCATTGATGGGCGGCGATTTATGCTACAGATTTTCCTACGCTTTTTTACCTTAGGCTTGCTGAGTTTTGGCGGTCCTGCGGCGCACATTGGTTATTTTCGCCAGACCTTTGTTAATGAACTCGGTTGGCTCGATGATAAGCGTTACGCCAGTCTCGTCGCCTTAAGCCAATTTATGCCGGGGCCAGGGTCGAGCCAAGTGGGCTTTGCCATTGGTTATCAAAGAGGTGGACTGGTGGGGGCGCTTGCTGCCTTTGCTGGTTTTACGCTACCTTCCTTTATTTTGATGTACTTACTGGCGGTAACAACGTCGGCGTGGCTCGCTAATCATTATGTTCAAGGGATGATTGATGGGCTTAAGTTAATGGCCGTCGTTGTGGTTGCCGATGCCGTTCTTGCCATGTTTAAGCAGTTCTGCCAACGCAAATCCGCCCGTTTGTTAATGCTTGCCAGTGCTGCGGCGATTTTGATTGCGCCATTTATGTGGACGCAAATCATCCTGTTACTCGGCGCTGCGACTATCGGTATTTATAAATTGAGTGCGACGCAAGATGACACTGCGCCGCTTGCACCGATTCGCTTGAATTATCTCTATTTACTGCTCTTTTTCGTGCTGCTCATCGGCAGTTTTTTTATGGTGGATTTCGGACCTGAGGCTTGGATCTTCAGTGAGTTTTACCGCGTAGGGAGTTTAGTGTTCGGTGGCGGTCATGTTGTGCTACCTCTGCTAGAAACAGCAGTGGGCGATACCATAGGCGGCGATCGTTTTCTGACGGGTTATGCCTTTGCCCAAGCTGTGCCTGGGCCTATGTTCACATTCGCGACCTTTTTAGGCGCCGAAGTTATGCTAGATAAACCTTTCATGGGGGCTTGCATCGCGACTGCGGCCATTTTTTTGCCCGGATTTCTCCTTATGCTGGTGGGCCTGAAGAGTTGGCATGCGATTGCGGCAAGACCGAAAATTGCTGGTGCGATTGCTGGCGTCAATGCCTGCGTTGTTGGCTTACTCGCGGCCGCGCTTTATCAACCTGTTTTTTCTCAGGCGGTATTCTCGGGCAAAGATATGGCCTTGGTATTGCTCGGTTTTGGTGCATTAAAGTTATTTAAACCACCCATGCTGGTGCTGGTTTTAGGCTTTAGCTTGTGTGGGATCTTGCTAAATCGGCTGTGAACTGAGGGGCGATTAATTGAAGTTTTATTGAGCAAGATTAAGATTTTGTTACTTTAAGCGCATAGAAAAATAACAATGTTAGCTATACTCCAAAGATACAAGTTGTATTCCTTTGGAGCATTCAAGCATGTCTAAGTTGAGTTTACGCAATAAATTACTATTGCTATCGCTATTCCCTTTGATCCTCGCATTGCTCATATTGATGTCGGTTTCCTATTATGTCGAACAAGATGCACTTGCCGCTGAAGTGGTCACTTTTAAAACTAAGCTCGTCGGTGAGCGTAAACAACAAATTAAAGAAGCCACCGAAATTGCCGCAGGCATAGTGAATTATCAATTATCACTAAAAGAGCAAGGCAATGTGAATCAAGCACTCAGAGACATACGTTTTGGTAGCGCAGGTTACTTTTTCATGTATGACTCTCAAGGTAAAAATATCTTTCATGCCCTAATCCCAAGTTTAGAAGGGCAAAATAAGATTGATATGACAGATCCCCGCGGCACTAAAATTATCGTCGGCCTGCTCGACGCCGCTAAACGTGGCGATGGTAGTTTCTCCTACTACTATCAAAAACCTAATACCAATGAGCAGATTGAGAAGATCAGCTACGCCATGATGATCCCTGGCACTGACTGGATGTTAGGTACGGGCGCCTATATTGATGATATCGATGCCGTTGTTGAGGAATACCGCGCCACAGTGACAGAACAAATGGCAGATAAATCCTTCGCTATTTTACTGATAGCACTGTTCCTTACGGGTATTACTGGCTTTATCATCATGATCGCTGCCCACCGTATGGTCGTGCCAATCAAGAATATGGCCGATAACTTGAATGATATCGCTAAGGGTGAAGGGGATTTAACCAAACGACTCGCCGTAAAAGGGGAGGACGAAATCGCTCAACTTGGACGTTCCTTTAACCTCTTTGTCGATAAGCTGCAAAATATTATCGGCGATGTGGCGACCGCGACCGCTAAAGTGAAAACCGCGGCCAATGCGATTCATGCGCAAACTAAAGTTATGTCGAGTCAGTTAGTCAGTCATAACAATGAAACCGATCAGGTGGTGACGGCGATTACTGAGATGTCATCCACCGCTAGCGAAGTGGCTAAAAATACCACTCAAGTGGCAGAGGCCACCCACGCAGCAACGGGCGATGTGGCTAATGCCCAGCGCTGTGTTGATGCTTCGCTTGAAGAAATTGCCTCTTTAATGTCGCAAATCAACAATGCGGCTGGCAGTATCAAATCACTCAGCGAGCAATCCCAGAAAATCAACAGCGTACTGTCAGTGATTGGTGGTATTGCCGAGCAGACCAACCTATTGGCATTAAACGCTGCCATCGAAGCGGCCCGTGCCGGTGAACAGGGCCGAGGTTTTGCAGTGGTCGCCGATGAGGTACGTAACTTAGCCAGCCGCACTCAAGCGAGTACTTTAGAAATCAATGAGATGTTATCGGCATTACATAAGCTAGTGACCCAAGCCGTGAAAGCAATGGAAGAGAGTCAACAAAGCTGCGTGCGTTCGGTGGATTCTTCTCGCACGATTTCCGACAGTCTGGGTTCAGTGACTTCGGCTGTGACTGCGATTAACGACATGAGTACCCAAATCGCGGCCGCGGCGACAGAGCAAAGCTCAGTGACCGAAGAAATTAACCGTAACGTGTATGCCATCCAAGAAATTGTGAATGAGCTACTGCACTCCAGTGAAGATGCGGCCAGAGTGAGTCTGACTGTATCAGAGGAAGGTATTAACTTAGGTAAATTAGTGGGACAGTTTAGGATTTAATTACATCAATCTAAATAAAAAACGGGAGACTTAAGGTCTCCCGTTTTTTATTTGGCTCGTTTATTTTTTAAAGCGTTAACCGTTAATTCAGTTTAGTTAATTCATCCAAGCTAACTCGTGTTAGCCAATCCACTTTAGCCAATGCACGTTAACCCATTCACCTTAGCTCACTTCCTTTAATCAATCTTCTCGGCAACCCGTTCTACCCTCACCGAGCAGACCTTATATTCTGGGATAAAGGCCACAGGATCGAGCGCATTGATGGTGAGTTTATTCGCAGCAGCCTCAACAAAATGGAAGGGCAGGAATAGCACGCCAGCTTGGGCTCTTTTCGTCACAAAGGCGTCGATTTCAATTTCGCCGCGACGGGTCGTGAGTTTGATTTTATCGCCATTGCCTATCCCAAGTTGCTCAGCGTCATAGACTGAAATCATTACTTTAGGCGAGCCGAGTAAGTCGAGCCCCGCTGTTTTACGGGTTAAGGTGCCTGTGTGGAACTGTTCCAGTAAACGTCCGGTTGAGAGGGTGAGCGGGTACTCACTGCAGGGCATTTCCGCAGGTAAGCGATAACTCACTGGCGTAAACTTGCCTAAGCCGCGGGTGAATTGATTTTGGTGCATGATGGGCGTTCCCGGATGGGTTGCATCTGGACAAGGCCATTGAATGCCTTGGGGAATTTTACCGTCAGCGGCTGCACTTAATCGCTGCCAAGTAATGCCACGATATTGTGGTGTTAGCTCATTGATTTCCTGCCAAATCGCTTCTTCATTGGGGTAATCCCAAGCGGCGCCCATCGCATTGGCAATGGCTTGTACAATTTGCCAATCAGGCAGGGCTTCGCCTGGCGGTAACAGGGCCTGTTCGAGTCGCTGCACTCGCCGTTCTGTATTGGTGAAATGACCGCGTTTTTCGACAAACGCGGCGGCGGGCAGAACCACATCGGCAAGCTCGGCGGTTTCAGTGAGGAAGATATCCTGCACCACTAAAAAGTCGATAGCGTTAAGGGCCCTAAGCACATGGGCTTGGTCAGGATCGCTCAATACAGGGTTTTCGCCCATGACATACAAAGCCTTGATTTTCCCTTTGGAAATATCATGCATCATGTGGGTTGCAGTTACGCCAATTTCTCCCGATAACGGCGTTTGCCAATGTGCCTCGAAACGCATTCTGGCATGAATGTCAGTGACTTTTTGGTAACCACTAAAGAAGTTGGGCAGAGCGCCCATGTCGCAGGCACCTTGCACATTACTCTGTCCACGAAGCGGGTTAATTCCCGCACCCTCAACCCCAATATTGCCGCATAGAAGTTGTAGATTGGATATGGCGGTGACATTGTCGTGTCCCGTCGTGTGCTGAGTGATCCCCATGGCATAGTAGATTGCGGTTTTGTCTGCCGTGCCTATGGTGCGGGCGATACAGGCGATATCTTCGGCTTTAACGCCGGTTATCAAGGCCGCGTTTTCTAGGCTGTAATCTGCTTTTGCGAGTTCAGCGTAGAGGGCATCCACGCCTTCGGTGCGTGCGGCAATGTAGCTTTTATCCTGCCAGTTGTTGCGGATGATTTCCGCCATAATCGCATTGAGTAGCATGACGTCAGTGCCGGGTCTGTGGGCGACATAGAGCTGTGCACTGTCGGCAATGGCGACACGTTTAGGATCGGCCACCATTAGTCTCGCGCCATCCAAAGTCACGGCTTGTTTGATTTTCGAGGCAATGATCGGGTGGGCGCTGCTGGTGTCTGAGCCTATGATAAAAATCACATCCGATGCTTGAATGCTCGGAATGTCATTGGTCATAGCGCCACTACCAATACTCTGCTGCAGGCCTGTTACCGTAGATGAATGACACAGACGGGCGCAGTGGTCGATGTTATTGGTGCCGAGTATGCTTCTGACAAATTTTTGCAGCAGGAAGTTTTCTTCATTGGTGGCTTTTGCCGAGGCCAAGCTTGCCAGTGCATTACTGCCATGTTGCTGTTTTATTTGCTGTAAATGTTCGGTCACATAGGCGATGGCTTCAGGCCAACTACTTGGCGTGAGCTGACCATCTTTACGAATGAGTGGCGTGGTGAGGCGTTTTTCACTTTGAAGAAAATCGAAGCCAAATCGCCCTTTGACACAGAGCATGCCTTGGTTAACCACAGACTCTTTGTTGCCCTCGATATGACGGATCTGATTAGTGCTGGCATCAATTTTAAGGTCAAGCCGACAGCCTACGCCGCAATAGGTACAAATCGTTGAGGCGGTTTTGAGTGGCGTTTCATCGCCTTGGCGTTTATCCCGCGCATCGACGAGCGCGCCCGTTGGGCAAACCTGCACACAGTTACCGCATTGCACACATTTGCTGTCGGCCATGCTGGCGCTAAAGCCGACTCTCGGTGCGCGGCGCGTGGCGGTTTCACTTAGGTCTTGCGGCAGCGCTTGATAGGAATCATGGGCAAATTGAATCGCACAATGGCCACTCTGCAACTGGCACACATCAACGCACTTACCGCAGCTAATGCAGCGATTCGCATCAAATTGAATGAACGGACTCGATTTATCGACCGAAAACTTACGCGCGCTTTGGGTGCTGAGTGACTTAGGTTCGACATGGTAGTCGGTCGCATAGTCCCTTAATTTACAATCAGTATTGGCTTGGCAGGCGCATTCAAGGCAGCGCGCGGCTTCTTGCATCGCGGCATCGGGAGCAAAGCCTAGCTCGACTTCGCCGTAATTGAGTAAACGCTGCACCGCACTGAGTTCGGGCATGCTTAAACGGGCTTTACGCGGTACGGCGGGATAAAGATCGGTTGCGGGCAAGTCTTGTGTTACCGCTTTGCTGATGGCTTTAGCGGAATTAAATGCATTGGCATGCAGATCGCAACTTAGGCCTTGTTTGAGTAATTTATCTATGGCGATGGCGGCTTTATGGCCATCGCCTATCGCGGCGACTGCGGTAGCTGGACCGCGGCGCGCATCACCCATCACAAAGAGTTTTTCAACCCCAGATGACATAGTGTGCTCGCAGCCAATAAAGGTATTCCAGCGGCTGAGAGCTAGTGTACCTTGGCTTAAAGGACTCGCGGGATCTTGCAGAAAACTCATGTCGGGAGTTTGCGATACTGCGGCTATTACAGTATTAAAATCTTGGGTAAAGGTTTCACCGGTATCAACGGGAGCGCGTCTGCCCGAGGTATCGGCTTCGCCGAGCGCCATTTTGGCAAAGGTGACGGCGTGGACTCTGCCTTGCGCATCGCTATGGTTTTCAAGCGGATTGGTTAAGAAATGAAATTTCACCCCTTCGACTTCGGCCTCGTGTACTTCGTAAGCTTCGGCGGGCATTTCTGCGCGGGTGCGGCGGTAAATTAAGGTGACATCGCAGCCTTCACGCACCGCAGTGCGGGCGCAATCGATAGCTGTATTGCCGCCACCAATGACGGCGACTTTTTTGCCCAGTACAAGTGTCTGGTCGAGGCAATGATCTTTTAAGTAATCGACACCTAAGTAGCAACCTTTGAGCGTGCTGCCTGGGTAATCCATAGGCACGGCTTTTTGGGCGCCAATGGCGAGACAAACTGCATCGAAATCTTCAACTAATTGATTTAAATGCACCTCATGGCCGAGGCGCATTTCTGTGTGTATGGTTAAGCCGTTATGGCACAAGAGTTCGATTTCTTTATCGAGTATCGCCTTAGGTAAACGATATTCAGGAATGCCATAGCGCAGCCAGCCACCCGCCTGTGGCATGGCCTCGAATATCTCAACGCTATGCCCTTGGTTTGATAAGTAATATCCGGCACTTAACCCCGCAGGACCCGCCCCGATAATGGCGACTTTTTTGCCTGTGTCGGCTTGGCGTGGCGGCACATAACTCGTGCCGCCCTTTTCGCCATCGGCTAAATCGAGATCGGCGGCGTGGCGTTTTAATTGACGAATAGCGATGGGCTCATCGACCAGTCCGCGGCGACATTGTGCCTCACAAAAAGCGGGGCAAACTCGGCCAATAGATAGCGGCAGTGGCAAGGTTTGTTTAATGACTTTAACGGCTTCGGTATAGTTGCCTTGGGCGATGTGATAAAGGTAACTCTGCACATCGACGCCCGCAGGGCATGCTTGTTGGCAGGGGGCTTCGCAATCGGCAAAATGATCGCTCAAGATCGCTGTCAGTGCTTGTTTGCGCTGTTGACTTAACCATTCGGACTGAGTTATCACCCGCATGCCCGCTGCGATAGGCGTTTCGCAGGCGCGTACGCAGCGCAAACTGGCATCGGCATTTTCAATTTGGACGACACACAAATTGCAGGCTTGCTTGTCTGCTTGTGCGTGAGTGTGTGCATGAGTGCCTAATTGCTGCGAGGCCGCGCTGGGATCACATAAGCTGGGTATGGCAATGCCCGCGGCATGTGCCACTTGCAGTAGGTTATCGGTCGGGTTAACCGACAACACTTGGTCATCAATTCGAAGTTCTATCATCCCATGGCCTTTTTTATATGTAGGGTGCTTAGCTGCTATAGCGCGGGGCTGCAGGCTTAGGTTGTCTCGAGTATACCTAGACAGCTTTAGAAGACGCTTATGAGCGAGGGAAGTTTGCAGCAGAATTGCAGCTTGAATCACAAACCTAGTGCAGACTGTGCGCTGATGAATGTTTGTTCGAATTGAGCCGTGATTAGGTTGGTGGTATTTGGGCTTTTTAGTGGTAATTCCATTGATATTACGAATGTTTTCTTGGCAGGTAAGTGGTACTTTGGGTCGCGTTTGGCCTACTGAATCACTTAGCTTGGCTAAATTTAAGTAAGATCACAGTCTTAACTCTGCGCTTTTTGTTAGTCTCGGCTGTGGCAATCTGGTCTTTTAGGCCGGAAATTAATCCTTGTTATCCCATTTAATGAACAGTGCCCCCCTAGGTTTACCAGCCTGGTTAGGTTAAAATGCGCGGTTGCAAATACTGTTAATCATCGCCTCTTTTAGTGGAAGATCAATTAAAGCGGCCAAATAAAGAAAGTTGAAAATTCATGTTTGAAGTTAATCCAGTAAAATTCAAAATTAAGGAGCTTGCCGAGCGCACGCAGCTTCTTAGGGGGTATCTTTGACTACGATGCCAAAAATGAGCGTCTAGAAGAAGTTACCCGTGAGCTTGAAAGTTCAGAAGTGTGGAATGACCCAGAGCGCGCCCAAGCCTTAGGCAAAGAGCGCGCCAGCCTAGAAGCTGTGGTCAAAACCATAGACGATATGGACTCAGGTCTTGAAGATGTTGAAGGCTTACTCGAGCTGGCTATTGAAGAGGAAGACGAAGACACGTTCAACGAAACCAGTAAAGAGCTGGATTATCTCGAAAGCCGCCTTGCCGATCTCGAATTCCGCCGTATGTTCTCCGGCCCGCAAGATGCGTCAAACTGTTATTTAGACATTCAGTCTGGCAGTGGTGGTACCGAAGCCCAAGATTGGGCCAACATGGTGCTGCGTATGTACCTGCGTTGGGGCGAAGCCCATGGTTTTAGCCCAGAGTTGATGGAAGTGACCGATGGTGACGTGGCCGGTATTAAAGGCGCGACCATTAAGTTCACTGGCGAATATGCGTTCGGTTGGTTACGTACCGAAACGGGCGTGCATCGCTTAGTGCGTAAGTCGCCATTCGACTCATCGGGTCGTCGTCATACGTCATTCTGCTCAGTGTTCGTTTATCCAGAAATCGACGACGATATCACTATCGATATCAACCCATCGGATCTGCGTATCGATACTTACCGCGCTTCGGGCGCGGGTGGTCAGCACGTTAACAAAACAGAATCGGCGATTCGTATTACCCACTTACCGACTAACACAGTCGTGCAGTGTCAGAACGACCGTTCACAGCACAAGAACAAAGACGCTGCGATGAAGCAGCTGAAAGCAAAACTGTTTGAGTTAGAAATGCTCAAGCAAAATGCCGACAAACAGGCCGCAGAAGACGCTAAGTCTGATATCGGCTGGGGCAGTCAAATTCGCTCTTATGTATTAGACGATGCCCGCATTAAAGACTTACGCACAGGCGTTGAAAACCGTAGCACTCAAGCGGTACTCGATGGCGATCTGGATAAGTTTATCGAAGCCAGTTTGAAATCTGGGCTGTAATTAATTCAAGGTATAGACGAGAAATAAGATGACTGAACAAGTAATTGATGAGAACAAACTGATCGCCGAGCGCCGTGCCAAGCTAGAAAGCATCCGCCCAAACTGTAGTGCTAATGCGCATCCAAATACCTTCCGTCGCACCCATAAAGCGGCTGAACTGCAAGCACAGTATGGTCAAAACACTAAAGAAGAACTCGAAGCCTTAGGTTTTAAGACCAGCATTGCTGGCCGCATCATGGCAAAACGTGGTCCTTTCTTAGTGATCCAAGACGTGTCTGGCCGTATTCAAGCCTATGCTGAAAAAAGCGTACAAGCTGACTTGAAAGAGCGTTTTCAAGGTCTGGATATCGGTGACATTATCGGTGTAACCGGTCAGCTGCATTTGTCTGGCAAAGGCGACTTATACGTCAACATGGAACAGTACGAGCTACTGACCAAGGCGCTGCGTCCATTGCCTGCGGACTATTATGGTCTAGCCGATCAAGAAATGCGCTACCGTCAACGTTACGTGGATCTGATCGTTAACGAAGATTCGCGCAATGCCTTTATCATGCGTTCTAAAGTGGTTTCTGCAATCCGTAACTTCATGATCAAAAAAGAGTTCATGGAAGTTGAAACCCCTATGATGCATGTGATCCCTGGTGGTGCTTCGGCCCGTCCTTTCATCACTCATCACAACGCCTTAGACATGCCAATGTACCTGCGTATCGCGCCAGAATTATATCTGAAGCGTTTAGTGGTTGGTGGTTTTGAGCGTGTGTTCGAAATCAATCGTAACTTCCGTAACGAAGGTCTGTCGCCACGTCATAACCCAGAATTCACTATGATGGAATTCTATATGGCTTATGCAGACTACAAAGATCTGATGGACTTAACCGAAGAAATGCTCAGCTCGATTGCTATCGAACTGCTTGGCAGTGCGCAAATGCCCTACGGCGAGCACACAGTCGATTTCGGCGGCCCATACGCACGTTTAAGCATGTTAGAAGCGATTCAGAAGTACAATCCTGATAACGCGACTATCCAAGCTATGACCTATGAGCAAGTGAAAGATGTTGAATTCATGCGTGATTTAGCGAAAAGCTTAGGCATGAAGATTGAAAAGTTCTGGACTTGTGGTCAGCTACTTGAAGAAATCTTCGGTGAAACTGCTGAATGGCAATTGATGCAACCGACGTTCATCACTGGTTATCCAGCAGACATTTCACCACTGGCACGTCGTAACGATGACAACCATTTCATCACTGACCGTTTCGAATTCTTCATCGGTGGCCGCGAAGTGGCTAACGGCTTTAGCGAGCTGAACGATGCAGAAGATCAAGACAACCGCTTTAAAGCGCAGGTTGACGCGAAAGATGCCGGCGACGATGAAGCTATGTTCTACGATGCAGACTATATCACTGCACTAGAGCACGGTTTGCCACCAACGGCAGGTCAAGGTATTGGTATCGACCGATTAGTGATGTTGTTCACTAACACTCATACTATCCGTGACGTGATCCTGTTCCCAGCGATGCGCCCACAGGCGTAATGCAGTCGAACAAGGCATTTCGTCGTTGTACATTTTGTTGCATTAGCTCTTAGCCACGCGACTTTTAGTAAGTCGTAACAGGTTAAGTTTGCAGTGATTGATTTAGGTATAACTAAACCATCACAGTGATGAATGCCCCCTAAAAGAACCAGCCATTTGGCTGGTTTTTTGTTTTCTAAAATAGCTAAAAATGATGCGTGCTAGAGTCGAGCTATTAGTGACCTAAAAATAGGTTAGATGAACATCATCAAGTGGCATGTGAGTTTCAGGTTGTGGCTATCGATTGTAGTGTAGATTGCGGGTTTAGTTTGTGAGTGTCGATTGTGGCTTTAACTTGGGGTTTCATATTGGATGTCAGGAAATACTCAGCCAAGGTGAGGGCATCCCGTCGCCAGTTACACACGATATTGGCTGTGTTCATTTCATTATTGGTAGAGAAGATTTACGGGAAGACCTAGGGTGAAGGGGTTAAGAGGCGGCAATCAGTGAATGCCAAAATAGCAGGCTACATTACTGACGTTATAAACAGTACGATGAACTATTTTTAAACGCATTTATTCACCTATACCCACTCCTGTGGCTGTTTCAGATAATCAACCCGACATTAGTCTAATAGGGTGTTGCTTGACCTCAGTAGCTAACTCAATGAAACTCTCCATTAAATCACCTCCTACTAAAGTATGGATAATTAAATAATGTTAATTTTCTTTATTTGTATCGCACTCTTAGTGCTTGCGTACAAGTTCTATAGCCCCTTTGTGGAACGTCAAGCGGGTATAGATCCTAAAGCCAAGACGCCGCAGGCGAGATTCGAAGATGGCGTCGATTATGTTCCGGTTCATCCGGCTAAAGCGTTTCTGATCCAATTCCTCAATGTCGCAGGTGTGGGACCGATATTTGGTCCGATCCTCGGTGCCTTGTACGGTCCCATTGCCTTAGTGTGGATTGTGTTGGGGAACATTATTGGCGGTGCGGTGCACGATTATTTTTCTGGCGTGCTCAGCATTAAAGAAGACGGTAAGAGTTTGCCTGAGATCGCTGGCCACTACTTTAATATCTACTTTAAAGGCGTGATGTTGCTGTTTACCGCCATGCTACTGTTTTTTGTGGGCGTGGTCTTTATCATGAGCCCAGCAGGTTTGCTGAGTAATCTCGATTATTTCAAAGACACCATCTTTGGCAATAACACCTTCTGGGTGTTAGTGATTTTAGCCTATTACTTTTTGGCGACTATGCTGCCGATCGATAAAATCATCACTAAACTGTATCCCGCATTTGGTTTGTTGATGATAGTGATGACGGTTTCTATCGCAGTTGCCCTGATGCTCAATGCGCCGCAGTTACCTGAAATGGGTGATGTGTTTGCTTATTTTGATCACAGCCATTACAACAACGAGTTACTTGAGCCAAATCCAGACGGCTTACCTGTATGGCCACTGTTGTTTGTGACTATTACCTGTGGTGCTATTAGCGGTTTTCACTCGACCCAAGCGCCTATCATGGCCCGTTGTTTGACCAACGAGAAGTATGTGCGTCCCGTGTACTATGGCGCTATGGTTGCTGAAGGTATTGTTGCTTGTGTATGGGCAACGGCCGGTATTGCGGCTTTCCCTGGTGGTTATGTTGAGCTTAAGAGTCTGCTCGACCAAGGTGGCCCAGGTTTAGTGGTTAACCAAGTGGCGACGACTTATCTCGGTGTGGTGGGCGGCATTATGGCGATTGTGGCCGTGGCTATCTTCCCGATCACCTCTGGTGATACCGCGTTCCGTTCGTTGCGACTGACGATTATCGACGCATTCCATATTCCGCAAAGCATGCGTAATCGTTTACTTGTCGCGGTACCTATTCTCACGATTGCGTACTTTATGACGAAGATCGATTTCTCCTTGATTTGGCGCTACTTTGCCTTCTCAAATATGCTGCTATCAACCAGTGTATTGTGGTTAGCGACTAAGTATTTGTTCGATCGCGGGACCTTCCATTGGATTGTCAGCCTGCCAGCCATTGGTGGCACCAGCGTCACGGTTTCTTACATTATGACTGCGGGTATTGGTCTGGGTTTACCACAACCTTTGAGCCAGCCTGTGGGTATCGCAGTCGGGGTTATCTGTTTAATTGCGCTGATCATTGCGCACAATCGTCGCAAACCTGTGGCAGACGTGAAATAGTCCGTTATGCCAAGTTTGACCGTATAGACACAAGGGCTGCATTTTGCAGCCCTTGTTTTTTTATGATCTGCAGTAACTTGACTATCCTTTAATATCTTAATTTATAAAGGGGAATGTTTGCTGAACATTATTTAATGGGATGATTCATCGCGTTTCATCTAGAGGTAAGGTAAGGTCGTTAGACTGGTTTTTGTTTCTCTATTGAAACGATTAGTCGGTGATAGAGAACGTTATGCAGTACAAACATGCAGCAAAAGTCATTTAGTTTTTATTTACTTGAATATTTTTTGCGAACAGAAGGAGAGCACGTTATGTCTGAGAACAAATGTCCTATGCATCATTCTGCTGGTGGCACCACGAATCGAGATTGGTGGCCTAAACAGCTGCGGCTCGATATTCTGCACCAGCACTCTTCCTTGTCGAATCCTATGGGTGATGACTTCAATTATGCTGAAGCCTTTAAATCCCTCGATTTGGCCGCGGTAAAGCAAGACCTCCTCGCATTAATGACTGATTCACAGGACTGGTGGCCAGCGGACTTTGGCCACTATGGGCCACTATTTATTCGTATGGCTTGGCACAGCGCTGGCACCTATCGCACTGGTGATGGACGCGGCGGAGCGGGCAGCGGTAATCAACGTTTCGCGCCGTTAAATAGCTGGCCTGACAACGTCAGCCTCGATAAAGCCCGCAGGCTTATCTGGCCGATAAAGCAAAAATATGGCAATAAAATCTCTTGGGCCGATTTGATAGTCCTTACGGGCAATGTCGCGCTGGAATCTATGGGATTCAAAACCTTAGGTTTTGCCGGTGGGCGGGTGGATATTTGGGAACCCGAAGCCGATATCTACTGGGGAGCCGAAGATAAGTGGTTAGACGATAAACGTTATTCTGGCGAACGGGATCTTGAAGACCCCCTCGCCGCAGTCCAAATGGGGCTGATTTACGTCAACCCAGAAGGACCCAATGGCGATCCCGATCCCTTCGCTGCCGCCGTTGATATCCGCGAAACCTTTGCCCGTATGGCTATGAATGATGAAGAAACCGTGGCGCTGATTGCCGGTGGCCATACTTTCGGTAAAACCCATGGGGCTGGTGACGCGGCATTAGTCGGGCCTGAGCCTGAAGCCGCCAGTATTGAGCAGCAAGGACTAGGCTGGAAGAGTAGCTACAAAAGCGGTAAAGGTGGCGATGCTATTTCCAGTGGTCTTGAAGTGACTTGGACCTCAACGCCAACCCAATGGAGTAATAATTTCTTTGAAAATCTATTCGGTTATGAATGGGAACTGACTAAGAGCCCAGCGGGCGCGCATCAGTGGATACCTAAAAATGGCGCGGGTAAAGGGGTAATTCCCGATGCGCACGACGCCTCAAAACGGCATGTACCGGCCATGTTAACCACTGACCTTGCACTGATCTTCGACCCTGATTACGAGAAAATATC
The DNA here is from genome assembly GCF_031932065.1 of Shewanella scandinavica. Lineage (NCBI taxonomy): Bacteria > Pseudomonadati > Pseudomonadota > Gammaproteobacteria > Alteromonadales > Shewanellaceae > Shewanella > Shewanella scandinavica. The sequence continues at coordinate 37,328 of NZ_JAUOES010000015.1, read as the reverse complement.
GCGTCGACTCTTTGAAAATCCCGATGAGTTTGCCGAGATTTTTGCAAAGGCTTGGTACAAGCTAACGCACAGGGATATGGGGCCATGCACACGCTATTTGGGTCCTGAAGTGCCAGCAGAAGCGTTTCTTTGGCAAGATCCCATCCCAGCGGTTGATCATCCCTTGGTTGATGAGCAGGATGTCACGGATCTTAAACTTAAGATTATTGGCTCTGGATTAACGATTTCAGAAGTCGTAGCAACCGCTTGGGCCTCTGCTTCGACCTATCGCGGTTCTGATATGCGCGGTGGTGCGAACGGTGCCCGAATTCGCCTCGCGCCGCAAAAAGATTGGCCAGTGAACCAACCTGAGCAACTCGCTAAGGTGCTGAAAGTACTTGAGAGTATTCAGTCTGAGTTCAACAAAAGCGGTAAAAAAATCTCCCTTGCTGATTTGATTGTGCTGGCAGGTTGTGTCGGTATTGACCAAGCGGCCAGAAATGCGGGGGTTGAAGTGACGATTCCATTTACGCCGGGTCGTATGGATGCCACACAAGCGCAAACGGATGTGGAATCTTTTGCGGTGCTAGAACCAGTCGCCGATGGCTTTAGAAATTATCATCCCACTCAATTTTCGGTATCTGCGGAGGAGTTATTGGTCGATAGGGCACAATTACTGACCTTAACTGCACCGGAAATGACGGTACTCATCGGTGGGTTGCGGGTGTTAGATACTAACGCTGATCAATCTAAAACGGGTGTATTGACCGCGCGTCCTGAGTTTTTGACCAACGACTTTTTCGTTAACTTGCTGGATATGGGCACGACGTGGAAACCCACCTCAAAAGCGGAAGATAGGTTTGAGGGCGTGGATCGCGTTAGCGGCCAGCCCAAATGGACGGCGTCGCGGGTTGATTTGATTTTTGGTTCTAATTCGCAGCTGCGTGCGCTTGCTGAAGTGTACGCGAGCAGCGATGCGCAGCTGCGATTTATCGATGACTTTATCGCGGCTTGGACTAAGGTGATGAACTTAGATAGGTTTGATCTCCGCTGAGCCTGGCTTTAACTGATATTGTTAGTCTTATTTTAGTGGTTAATGGATCCAATTTAAGCCTTGTCGTGTTGAAGGTTGGCTTAGCGCTTAAGTGGATTTTCAGTCAAATGATCGCCTAATCCTCAGTGGTTACGCGGTCATTTTTATTAATCTGTAATGGTGTTTATCAATTTTGGGTAGGAATATGAACATTCAGCAAATGTCGGGTTTAGCTATTTTACAGGCAATGGCAAAAGGCGAACTGCCCGCACCTTCGATCACCCAGACTATGCCTATGTCCTTGGTTCAAGCCGAAGAAGGTTCAGTGCTGTTTCATGCGACAGCCGATGATAAGCATCTGAATCCGCTGGGCGGCGTTCATGGTGGTTTCGCTGCCACTGTACTGGATTCGGTTACAGGTTGCGCCGTGCATACATTGCTTGAAGCGGGTGTGGGTTACGGTACTATCGATTTGAATATTAAAATGATTCGACCTGTGCCTAAGCATCAAGTGTTAGTGGCCGAGGGCAGAGTGATTAATCTGTCTAAGTCCTTAGGGATTTCGGAAGGCACGCTAAAAACGCAGGATGGAAAATTACTGGCTACCGCCACGGCGACTTGCATGATTTTAAGGCCGTAAACCAATTCAATGCGCTCATGCAATGGTATCTGTGCTGCACTTTGCCTTGGCTTTTCCATCGCGTGCTGCGGCGATACGGCCTCTTCGATTTTAAGCCATGGATTGATGAGTTAACTCATGCCGAATCTGAGCGCTAGCATCGCACTCGCATCAGCAATCAAACATCGCGCTAGCACCAGCAATCAAATCGACAATTGCCCTGTTAGCTGTAAGGATTTATATAGATGTTAACTCAGTAAATAACGGATTTTTTTCATCATATTTTCATAAATAGGCTTCAAGATTGAAAATAGCTAGCATGCGATATTCCATTCGACAGAAAGTATGCTAGATTCTGGCGAATTGTTGCTGATCGCTGTATTGTTACCTCTGTCATCAACAGTTCTCCACAGGGCCATCGCTGCAAATTTAGTTAGATTTGCAGGGAAGTGTCAGGAAGTTACACCAATTCAGAGTCTGCTTATGCAACCCAATTTATTTCCCGAACAAAGAAACGTTTACCAACAATCGATGGTGACAGTACCTTCGATTGAAGCCCAATCCTCCTCTCGTCGCGGCCGTTTGCAGCGCATGGTTGGCAGCGTATTGTTAACCTGTAGCGTATTGCTGAGTCTTTCGGCGTGTGCAGCGGGTAAGCAGGCGTCACCACAAGAAGGTGAAGAGTTCAGTTACGCTTGGCTTAAGGGCTATGCCCGTACTATGGCTGCACAACCTTATGAAAGCCATAAAGGCGAATTGCCTAAAAGCCTTCAGGGCATGAGCTGGGATGATTACCAACAATTCCACTTTAAGAAAAAAGCCGCACTGTGGCGCGATCAGGACTCGGAGTTTCGTGCCGAGTTGTTCCACCTAGGGCTGTATTTCGACACGCCAATTCACATCTATGAGTTGAATGAAGGCAAGGCTAAGTTAATCGACTATTCGCCTTCTATGTTCGATTACGGCAAGTCAAAGGTGAAAGGCAGTCAGTTGCCTAAGGATCTTGGCTTTGCGGGTTTCCGTATGCAGTTCAATACCGATTGGGAACGTGACGTTGTCGCCTTCCTTGGCGCCAGTTATTTCCGCGCAGTGGGTCATGAGATGCAATACGGCCTGTCGGCTCGTGGTTTAGCGGTGGATACTGCGCTGCCAAAACCTGAAGAGTTTCCAATGTTCACCGACTTCTGGTTAGAAAAACCTAAGCCAGGATCGAATATCACGACTGTGTATGCCTTGTTAGACTCACCGAGTGTGACAGGTGCTTACCGTTTTGATATCGAGCCGGGTGAGCGTTTAAAAATGAAAGTGGATGTGGCTGTTTATCCACGTAAAGCGATTGAACGTTTAGGCGTAGCGCCACTGACCAGTATGTTTATGGTGGGTGAGAACGATCGCCGCACCGGTTACGACTGGCGTCCAGAAATCCATGATACCGATGGCTTAGCCATGCACACGGGAAATGGTGAATGGATTTGGCGTCCGCTAGGTAACCCAGAAAACCTGCGATTCAACGCCTATAGCGATGAAAATCCAAAAGGTTTTGGTTTACTGCAACGTGACCGTAACTTCGATCACTATCAGGATGACGGCGTGTTTTACGATAAACGCCCAAGTCTGTGGATTGAACCAACCAGCAGTTGGGGCAAAGGTTCGGTGCAGTTAGTTGAAATCCCAACACTGGATGAAACCTTCGATAACATAGTGGCTTTCTGGAATCCTGCTGAGCCGATTGTGCCGGGTCAAGAGCTGCTGTATAGCTACAACATGTATTGGGGCGGCATTCCACCAGTTCAATCACCCCGTGCTCGTGTTGTCGATACTTTCACTGGGATTGGTGGCGTAGTTGGCCAGAAACGCAAATACTACAGTAAGCGTTTTGTGGTGGATTTCGCCGGCGGCACTTTGCCTATGATAGGCAAAGATACCCAAGTTAAAGCTGTGATCACTGCATCTGAAGGTAAAGTCGAAATTGAATCTGCCCGTCCGTTAGCTTCGATTAATGGTTACCGCGCTATGTTTGACGTAGTGCCACCCGGAGACGGCACTGAGCCGATTAACCTGAGAGTCTATTTAGAAGTCGATGGCCAGCCATTGTCTGAAACTTGGATGTATCAGTGGAATCCGCCTGCAAAGGATGATCGTGAATTGCACAATGCGGGTCATCTGCAATAAGCGATTAGTGAGTCATTAATCTAAAACGCCAGCTAACTTAGCTGGCGTTTTTGTTTTAACTGAGCCGCTGAATCCTGCCTCTGCAGGTTTTTGGGTTTATACGGCTTGATAGGTTAAGACTAGATTATCTAAAAAATGCCCCAGCAACTGATTCATTCGAGTCGTTGGTTGTCCAAGAATGAACTCAGTGCTTTGAATATATGGCATTTTTTGTGTACTGGAAAAAGCATGTTCTTGGGCTATTAATGGCGTTAATTGGCTACTGATAAATTCAAGATGGCATTGAAATCCAAAAACTAAATGTGTGTAACGTATTATTTGCCTTGGGCAAGCTTCACTTGTGGCGAGCACTTCGCAATCGGGAGTGAGGCCTGGCATATCGTTATGCCAGTGGCCGACCACTTCAGTTGTCGAAAATGTCTTAAGGCTAATATCACGTCTTCCTGCTGCAGTCAGTTCAATAGGGAAGTAACCAATCTCGGCATGTGGACTCTTTTGATAACGGGCACCTAATGCCTCGCCGATTAACTGTGCTCCAAGACAAACACCCACAACGGCTTTATTTGTCTGGATAGCTTGCCTGATAAGTCTTTGTTCTGCTTGGCTATCAAAATATGGACAATCGCTTTGGCATGTCGCGGGAGATTGGGGGCCACCGAGGATAATTAATAGATCAAAACCATCACTATTGTCAGGTAAAGCTTCATTTAGATAGACTCTGCTAAAGCTCATTTTGTAGTTTTTACTTGCGGCCCAATCGCTAAAATAGCCTGGACCTTCATAGCTTTCATGGATAATGCAATGAATCTGCATTGAGTTTTCCTGTGTCTTTTATGGGATAACGCTATGCTACAATCCTTTTTATTTGGCTGAATAACGTTATATGGACAAGTAATAATGCTAAGTCGCCAACTCGATTCGATTAACGCCATTATTGAGCAAGCGCCTAATATGCCTTCTTTTATAAAAACGATTGAGATGCAGAAGGGTTATGTGGATGTTTTACACCAGCACTGTTGGCATCAGCTTATTTTTCCACTTCAAGGCCTGTTACAGACAGAGGCAAATGGGGCACTGTTTTTGGTCCCCCATACCACAGCGCTTTTTGTGCCTGCAGGGGTGATACATGAGTCTGTTGCGATTACTGATACCTGCTTTATTGGTGTCTATTTGAATCCTATGTATGGTCGAGATTATGGTGCCATGATTAAACCCGTCGCTATGAGTGCTTTTCTAAGGGAGTTAGTGTTAACACTCAGAAAACAATGTGCTTTTAATACCCCAATAAATGTTGAGCCAATGGTTCAGGCGCCAATACTGCGTTTGCTTGAGGTGCTATACGATCAAATTAATAGTGCGGGAGGACAGACTTTTAAGTTGCTGATACCCAAAGATAGACGCCTAAAATTGATTTTTGAGCATTTAACCCAAACGCCAGTTTTAGATTTCTCTTTAGTGAAATGGGGGGAGATGGTTGGGGCATCGGAACGAACATTGTCGAGGCTATTTGTGAGGGAGTTTGGTTCTTCATTCGTATTATGGCGTCAACATTTGCGGCTGATCTATTCGCTGTCGTTATTGGCTACTGACCTATCAATACAGAATGTGGCTCACCAAATCGGTTATCAAAATGATTCATCCTATATCAAAGCTTTCAAGGAGCGTTTTGGGATGACGCCACAGCGATTTCGGTTAGGCGATCATGGGATATAATCCTGTTACGATTTATTGCGTTTAATACTGCTTTTAGTTGAATTATTTAACATTGAATCAATGTTTTGCCCCTTTTCGCGGCACAGATATTCATTTGGCCGAATAAAATCAAGCCAGTGTTAATTGCAAGCATGCTACTGAGTTATTGAGGACTAATTCACTTTTTGACAATCTAAATAATTTTTCACTGTAAAAGAGGCCAAACTTGGGCGTAATCTGTGGGCGTTCTCGCCATGGGTCAGTATTTTATGTTTGAAATGTTCACAACGTTAGGCTTTGCTTGGTCTGTGGGTTTAGTGCTTGCGATACTGTTTGTATTGGCATATGAATTCATTAATGGCTTCCACGACACGGCCAATGCGGTGGCTACGGTTATTTATACCAAGGCTATGCCAGCCAATCTTGCGGTCGTTACCTCTGCGCTCTTTAACTTTGCAGGTGTGCTATTAGGTGGCTTAGGTGTGGCCTATGCAATAGTGCATTTGTTGCCCGTAGATTCCTTGCTCGGCATGGATTCGACCCAAGGTTTGTTGATGGTCTTTTCCCTGCTGTTTTCGGCAATTATCTGGAACTTAGGCACTTGGTATTTTGGTATACCGGCATCGAGTTCCCATACCTTGATAGGTTCGATAATGGGCGTGGGCGGCGCGTTCGCTTGGATGAATCATCAGCCTGTCTTGCAGGGCATTAATGTCTCTAAGGCCTCGCAGATCATGTTGTCCTTAATCATTTCGCCGACTTTAGGTTTTGTGATGGCGGGGATTTTTCTACTCATCATGAAATACGTCTGGCAGAAACATAAAATTCACCGCACTCCCGATGAGCAGATGCAGATTAATGGCAAAAAACACCCGCCATTTTGGGCAAGGGCGAGTTTAATTGTCTCTGCTATGGGGGTGAGTTTTGCCCATGGTTCGAACGATGGACAGAAGGGCATAGGCCTAGTGATGCTAGTGCTGATTTGTATGGCACCGGCGTATTTTGCCTTGGACATGGGCAGTCAACCCTATGATTTGGAACGAACTCAAGATGCCAGTCGGCGCATTATGGCAATTTACGATCGCAATCAAGCCGTTATAGCGGATGTGATCGACTTTAGCGCTTCAGCAAACGTCCCCGAATATATGCTGGCCCATTGCTCATCTGAAAATGTATTACCCGCGATGTCGTTACTTGACCGCCGCTTGGCAAAAGTCTCGACTTACAAAGACATGGATGTACAAGAGCGGCGCGAGGTACGTCGGTTACTCTTGTGTATCGATGATACGGCTCGCCAAGTGGCGAAGTTAGATCTCCCCGCGAAAGATCTAACCTCATTGGCTAAATGGCGCAAGGATCTCACCCGCACCACTGAATATGCGCCTCTTTGGGTGATTATTGCCATTGCGACTGCGCTGGGTTGCGGCACGTTAGTGGGCTGGCGACGGATTGTGTATACCGTGGGGGAGAAAATTGGTTCATCGAGTATGACCTACAGCCAAGGCATTGCCGCACAGGTCACCGCTGCCGTATCGATTGGGATTGCCAGTATGACGGGCATGCCTGTGTCGACGACTCATATTTTATCTTCCGCCGTTGCGGGCACTATGGTGGCTAATCGTTCGGGGCTTCAGATCCAAACAATTAAGCAAATCATGCTCGCTTGGCTGCTGACGCTTCCTATTACTATGTTGCTCTCTGCGTGCGTGTTTATCCTTGCCAATGCACTTTGGGGTTAGCTAAGAATACTCAAGTTGAATGCACACATAGCCAAGCCTTGAGCGCTTGGCCTTTAGGTTCAGTGCCGTTTTCCGCGATAATGACCTAAGCCATCTTGTTAGAGTTGAGCTTTCAACACTAACAAGGACATAAGATGGCTGAGCAATTTAGAATACTTTTCAAAGCACTACACCAACAATCAGAGCCGCTGATATTAACTAACGTTTGGGATGCCGCCAGTGCGGCCATCATCCAAGCATCGGGCGCCCGTGCGATTGCGACCAGTAGCGCGGCATTGGCTTGGTCGCTCGGTTATCCCGATGGCCAAGCGCTACCTAAAGCGGCTTTATTGGACGCAGTGAACCATATCCTACGGCTGAGCCGAGTGCCCGTGACGCTAGATATTGAATCTGGTTATAGCCAAGATCCCGATGAGGTTGCTGCTTTTGTTGCACAGCTCGCTGAGCTTGGCGTAGCAGGGATTAATATTGAGGATGGCAGTGCAGGTGTTGCTGAGATGGTGGCAAAAATTCAGGCTATTCGCGCCCATCCTCGTTGCCAAGGATTATTTATTAATGCGCGAACCGATGTGTATTTACTGGGCTTAGCCAGTGGTGATGCCGCGGTCGCTATGACAATCGATAGGTTAACTCAATATCAGGCTGCTGGCGCGGATGGCGGCTTTATCCCTGGCGCGACCAAGGTCGAGACCGCTAAGCGCTTGTCTGCCGCTGTGGATATGCCACTGAATTTTATGCTATTGAATGAGCAGATGGATATCGACGAGTTATTTGCAGCGGGTGTGCAGCGTTTTTCCACCGGTCCGGCTTCATTTTTACAAGCCTATGACACTTTGCTTAATCCAATTTTGTTAAATTCAATTAAGGCAAAGCCGTTTCAGCAACAGCCAAAAGATGCGGTTATTGCCGCTGATAATGGCTTCATATATAAAGTCATTGCCCTTGATTTTGAACAAATGAATAACTTATTTATCCCGAGTTAAAGCTGTTTTTAATCTATCCCCAAGCTACCTGAAGATACGAGTTTCAGAGCGCCCAGGGTGCTTCAATTCAAGGCGCATTAATGACAGAATGTCGGCCACCTTTTGAATTGATGCAACACGGAAGTGGAGTGCCCTGGGCGCTCCGTCCCGGCGGCTGATGTTAACCACGGGGTAACGCACTTTATGCCGTGTTGGCTATTTTTAACTTATCCCGCTAGGCCTGCAAATAACCGCAATCGCCATGGATGGCGTGAATGCCATTTATGCAGGAGCAATAAATGGCCTTGCCTAAAGTGCGTTACCATTCAGTTAACATCAGCCCGCTGAATCCTGCATCTTCAGGTTGTTTGGGTATATACCCACGGCGAGCTTGCCGTGGGTTCCTTCTTACGTCCGTTTTACCTCGCGCCCTTTTACCAAGCAAGTCCCATCTGCGTACTTGTCTCCTCAGGTATCTTCTCAAGTAGGCTTAACTCGGCGAGTTGAATGTGCGCTGCAATTTGGCTGCGCAATGTTTGATAGAGACGGATGGCCAGTTCAGGCGCGGTTTCATTATCGGGAGTATGAATAAACAGATAGGGCTCCCGACCTTCTGCGAGCCACAGCGGGAGCTGGGTTAGCCAATTATCAAAAAAGGCATCGTTATCCTTAGGCAAAGCGCTTACGCCTTGCTGCGCGAGTTGTGCTACGGCATCGTCTGGTTGGCCGATAAAGCGCACCACAGGATTGTTGGCGGTGGCAATCGCATGCACTGGCACCCGCGGTTTTTTCTTGTGGGCGTCGATAATGGCGGCGTTGCTGGGCGGCAGGGCAAACAAGGGTCTGCTATCCATGATGATGCGATTCACTTTTTTATCGATAAGTAATCGATTAAGTGCACGCTCGGCTTCTCCCTTCGCAAAAAACGCAGCATGCCTGACTTCAACGCCATAGGTTAATCCTTGGGGGACTTGATTGAGAAATTGTGCTAACACAGGTAAGTTTTCTGGGCCGAAATGGGCGGGAAGTTGAATTTTCCAGATCCCCGTTTTATCGATTAATGGCGCCATTACTTGGAAGAAATCCTTCAACTCTTGGCCGCAGTGTTGCAATAGTCTTTGGTGAGTAATGGTTTGCGGCAGCTTGAAAGTAAAGCGAAAATCATCGGGCGTGGCACTGTGCCAGTTCATCACGGTTTGCAGTGCTGGCGTTGCGTAGAAACTGGTGTTGCCTTCGACCGTATTGAATATTGTGGCGTAACGGGCGAGTCGCTCCGCTTGTTTAATCCCATGGCCATAGACACTCTCTTGCCAATTTGAGTGTGACCACATGGCTAGCCCAAGGCGAAAATGACTCGGTTTATTTAACCCAGAACGCAACTCATCCAAAAAGACCTTCCTTAAATTTTATTCACATTTGCCAATGCAATCCTAGCCTGATGTAGGCTAGGGTTTGGGGCATTGTGCCGATACCCTTAGTCTAGAGTCAAATCTCGCCGCTGATGGCTTAGGGTATTGTATTTGATTTTGTTTGCATTTAATCCTATAAAAAGCCGAGCCCAACTTGGGCAACTCTGGAATGACATTGAAAATTAACCTACTCTAATAGTGCGTTATTATTATTTTTATGCTTATGATCAGACTTATTACTTAGCCAAATACAGACGTTGATTGGAGAACGGTGTGAATAATGATGGCTACACTTCCCTAAGCAATTTTATTGACCTTCTTTTGGATGCTATTTGCGTCGTTGATAAAACTGGGCGGTTTGAATTTGTCAGTGCGGGGGCTGAACGTATTTTTGGCTATACGCCTGCGGAAATGATAGGTATGCAGATGCTCGATCTTGTGCTGCCTGAAGATAGAGAACGCACACTCGCAACTGCCAATGAGATTATGACTGGCCGCTATAAGGTCGATTTCGAAAACCGTTATGTGCGTAAAGACGGCACAGTTGTCGATATTTTATGGTCTGCCCGCTGGTCCGAGGTTCACCAGCAACGTGTGGCAGTGGCGAGGGATATCTCTAAAAGTAAAAACGCCGAACGCCGACAAGCAGCCCTGTATGAGATTTCTGAAGCTGTGCATGTTGCTGAGGACTTGCTAGCCCTATACCGCCGTATCCATGAAATTATTGCGAAATTGCTACCTGCGGCAAATTTTGCCATTGCATTGTACGATCAGGATTTGAATGAACTCAGTTTCCCCTATAAAGCCGCCGCGGGGGATAATTCACTGGTCGATATCGCCAGTTTCAGCGTGTTCACTGAGCAAGTGATCCACAGTGCAGAGTCATTACTCCTATGCCCCTTAAGCTTAACTGAGTATCCACAAGCTATTCGCGAAGAGCTGGGTAATGGCAATTTAAGTTGGCTGGGCGTGCCACTGAAACTGCAAAAGGGCGTTATTGGTGCCTTGATGATGCATAGCTTGCCCACTTCGGCTTCTTATACTCATCAAGACCGTGAGTTATTGGAATTTGTTTCTACGCAAATTGCCTTCGCGATTGAACGCCGACAAATGCTAGCGCGATTAGAGCATATTGCGCTGTATGATCAGCTAACCCTGTTGCCCAATCGTGAGCTTTTTTACGACAGGTTTCAAAAGGCGCTATCCAGAGCCCATAGGGAATCAAGTTATTTCTCTTTACTTTATTTAGACTTAGATAAGTTTAAGTGGGTGAACGATACCTTTGGCCATAGTGTGGGCGATTTATTGCTGCAAGTGACAGCACAACGTATTGTCAGCTGTGTAAGGGGCTCTGATACCGTAGCGCGTTTTGGGGGCGACGAGTTTGTCATCTTACTTGAGCGCGTTGATTCGGCACAAAATACCCTGTTGGCAGCGCAAAAAATATTACAAGTCCTCAATCAACCCTTTGAGCTTACCGATCAGCAAATCCATATTCTGCCAAGTATCGGTATTGCCCTGTATCCGGAGCACGGCACGGACGAAAAACAGTTACTTTCCTGTGCGGATGCGGCCATGTATAAGGCCAAGAAGAATGGGGGCAATCGCATTGAAATGGGCTATCAAGGGCTGAGAAACCTGCATGCAGATCCTTTCACAGCGGCTCCTGAGTTAAAAGACACTGAGTTAGAAGACCGTGAATTAAAAGACACTGAGTTAAATAACCTTGAAAACAAGGTGACTAAGATAGTGTGAGTTCGATTGAGACGTTCAAGCGCAAGAGTTTGAATTACTGGAATGTGTAAAGAAATGCCCGCGAATGTCAGTGACATTCGCGGGCATTATTGTATGTAGCGCTTTTACGGCATCAGGGTATAGAGTCCGTGATGACTCTACAGTTTGAAGCGATTCACTTCCTGCTGTAATGACGCGGCTAAGTGGGCGAGTTCCTGCGCTTGCACCATAGAGGTTTGCGCTTCAATCGAGAGATTCTCCGACACTTCACGAATCGACTCAGTATTGCGGTTGATTTCGCTGGTGACTGAAGTTTGCTCCTCAGCTGCCGTGGCAATTTGGCTCGCCATATCTGAAATATCATTAATGGCTTTACTGATCAGCAACAAACTTTCGCTGGCGGAATTGGCGTCGGCCACACTGGTTTCTGCCATTTCATGACTCTGAGTCATAGATTTAACGGCTTTGCCGGCGGTTTGTTGGAGGGTTTCGATCATCGCTTGAATTTCTTGGGTCGATGAATGGGTACGTTGTGACAGTACTCGAACTTCATCGGCAACCACAGCAAAACCGCGACCTTGTTCACCCGCACGCGCGGCTTCAATGGCCGCGTTGAGTGCGAGTAAGTTGGTTTGTTCGGCGATGCCACTGATCGTTAACAGAATACTGTTGATCTTCTGTGAGTGCTCATTCAGCTCGCCGATAATTCGGCCGGCAGTTTCAACTTCACTGGCTAAATTACGGATAGATTGCTGACTCTGGGCGACTTGTTTGTGGCCATGATTCGAAAGCCCGACTGCATTTTGCGCCGTTTGTGCTGTGTGCTCGGCGTTGCTGGCAATCTCTTCGGTGGCACTGGCCATTTCGGTGACAGCCGTGGCGACCATAGTCACTTCATCTTGTTGGACTTCAATGCGTTGGCTGTTGTCTGTGGCCGAAGCGCTGCTGCCTTGGGCTTGATGCTCCAATTGACCTGCAATCTTGTGCATACGGGAAATCATGCCATGGAGACGTTCCACAAAGCGGTTAAAGCCCGATGCCAACATACCAATTTCATCGTGACTGTTGGCAGTATGAATGCGCACAGTCAGGTCGCCATCACCTTCGGCGATATCATTGAGTGCTTGAGCAACGCGTTCGAGATCTTTGAATTGGATTTTGAAAATCGCGATTAAAATCAAGCCAAATAGCACTAATAGGGCGACACCTACGGCCGACATCCACCAGGCAAGATCGGTTGCCTGTGACATGATTTCTTGTTTATCCATCACGAAAATCAGCGCCCAGTCCGTCGAGGGTATCGCCGCGACATAAACTAACTTAGTGGCGCCATCGAGGGTGCGTTCTTCCATTGTATTGGCATTGGTGCGCTGTGATAACCAGCTATTACTAAAATCACTATCAATTTTCGTGAGTTGTTGGGTATTGAGCTGGCTATTGGGATGACTGATGATGAGTCCCGCAGTATCGACCATCAAGGTATAACCTTCGCCCGGCACTTCGAGGCGCTGCACCGCATCGGTTAATTGATCTATGGTTAAGTTCGCTGCGGCCACGCCTATCAGCTGTCCTGATCCCATCACAGGCTCGGCAATGGTCACGACTTGTTTTTTCAGTGTGGCGCTGACGTAGGGCGCCGTCATGATCATTTTACCGGCAGCTTTAGCGTCCATATACCAAGGGCGAACGCGGGGATCATAATTCGCGGTATTTAGAGACGGATCTTGACGATACATGTTGCCTTGCTCGTCGCCATAATAGGTGAGGGCAAAGTCAACCGCAGTATGCGCTTGCAATAAATGAGGGGTAACGTTTGTACTTGGATCGGCTTCAATGGCTTGTTTTAGGCTGGTAATGGCCATTTTTCTGTCTTGCATCCACTGACCAATACCGGATGAAAAGGTATTCGCCAGTTGGTCAATTTCATGTTGAGTGTTTTCTAACGCATTATTTCTAATGAAATAACTAGAGATACTTACGAGTACAGCAATAGTGATCAGTACAGCGGAAAGACTGCTGAACAGCAGCCGTGTTTTGAGTGTCGATCGCATAATCTATTCCTTTATATTCCGTTAGCGCTCTAACGTTGTTTTAGTATAGCGGCTGTAAGAGACAAAACATTAAAGCATTGAGAAATTATAGTAATAAATTTAGACATGACGCCCATAAATCAGTCGCTTTATAATGGCATGATTTTTATGCAAATAACGATTAGGTAAGCCATTTGTTATTAATGCTTACTCGATAAACTGAGAAGACTGAATCGAAGAGAAAATAATATTTTACAGATGACGAATATCATTATTTACCGTCACTAAGCCATTAAAACATACCGATTCTCGCTAACGATATAATTAACTATGTTACCGTTTTTCGATTGCGATTAATTGATTCAGAATGCTAGCTTGTTTATTTAACGTTAAGTTGTTTGCGTTACTTTTTGTTATGTTTCGAGCTTAGCTTCCATCTATTACCGCACAAAAAAGGAGCTTCTAGAAGCTCCTTTTTAATTCTAAAATGGCTTAAATATCATTGGGTCATTTTACTTTTGATCAGCACGCAGCGCTGTTCAATTTGACGGGTTTCTAATAGATTGCGGCGGGTGAGATTCGATAATCCAGTTTGGCTATCAAGCACTTTATCCAATGCCGCTATGCTAGTGTAGTTACAATCAGTAGGAATCAAGTTGTGAGCGTAGTTACGCATAAACACAGGGCCTTTTTTATCCATATCCCTCAAGCTCGCCAGACGTTCTTCCGCCGTAGCCGCGCTCAATAGTTTCTGCTCCGCAGGATAAAGATTTTCCATAATGATCCGTTGCTTAGAGAAAGGCAGGCTGTCTTGATGAACCTTGCTTAACCAGCGACGTTTGGCCGCCGCTTCTGGGCGGATCACTTGCGCCGCAAGCGCAGCTTTTTCGCCTGAGTCCGAATTATCCTTAGCCGCTTCTTTGGTTAAACGTTGCTGCGCGTTAGGGAAATCATAGCGATTGAGCTGGGTGATGATCGCCCAGCGTAAATCTTGATCTAAGGTTAATCCCTTAATTTTTGTCTCACCGTCAACGAGTTGCGCTAAATGGCGCAATGAATCCCTGTCGCTGGCTAAACTGACATACGCATCGAACCAAATACGTTGGAAGTCATTATCGCCTTTGCTTTCCATCGCTTTTCTAAGGCTCATCTGGCTTAAGCCTTTGATTGCATTCTCAGCGTAGTTTTGCTGTATAGGTGCGATCTGTGCGAGATACTGCTTCGAGCGCAACATGCTATCGATGATCTGACCAACAATCGTGTAGTCCGTCTCAGCAGGCGCGTTAACAAATACTGTGCTTAGGTATTGATCTAAGCTCAATTTACCTTCACGAACGCTGTCCCACAGACTTTGCCACAGCATAGAGCGCAGTAGTGGATCTGACACATTACTCAACTGCTGTTTTGCGGTGTTAAAGGATTTATCATCTAGCTCGACTTTCACAAAGCCCCAATCATCAAAGTTTGGATAGACTAAGTCTGGGCAGCGCTCACCAATCAGTTGTTTGACTTCGGTACGCTCCCCCTTGTAAGTCACTGGCACTGTGACGTCATGGCGCAAATCGAAGCGGCCTTGGGTAAAGAGTGCCACTTGGACTTTTTGTTCGCGTAATGTTGGCAGCTCAGCGCTTGCTGGGAGCTGTATCAAGCTAAAGTCGCTGATACGGTTACCTTCACAGCGATATTCCGCCTTGATGGTGTTAACGCCCGCGCTGTAGAGCCATTCTTGAGTCCATGCGCTTAAATCACGACCAGCGGCTTTGCCTAGGCTATTGATAAAATCATCTAACTCGGCATTTTGATAACTATATTGTTTTAAATAATTGCTGACTCCACGGCGAAACACCATGTCGCCCAGCAAGTGGCGCAGTTGTTTCAGTGTCGATGCGCCTTTTTGATAAGTGATCGCATCGATATTGTCGAAGGCGTTTTGGGTTGTTGCCACTGGCACTTCAATCGGATGCGTGGTGACTAAGCTGTCCTGCTCATAGGCTCTTTGTTTGCCTTTAGCGTAAAAAGTGCGCCAAGCATTGGTGAATTCGGTCGCCTCCTGAGTCGCAAGCGTGCCCATAAAGGAGGCAAAGCTTTCATTGAGCCACAGGCCATTCCACCATTTCATGGTCACGAGATCGCCAAACCATTGATGCGCCATTTCATGCATGATAACGCCGGCTAGGCTTTGTTTTTGATCTGCCGTCATGGCTGCTTTATAGAGGAAATGATCTTCGGCAAAGGTCACAGCCCCCGCGTTTTCCATGGCGCCATAGAGGAAATCAGGCACCAGAATTTGATCATATTTCTTAAAGGGATATGGAATGCCAAAGTAGTTATCGAAGAAGGTTAACCCTTGTTTGGTATAGTTAAACCAATCCTGCGGTGTGACTTGATTCGCCACAGATTCACGGGCGAACAGGCGCATCGGATAGCGGCCCGAGTTGTCCTGCCACATGTGGTAAGGGCCCGCATGCATAGAAAAGTTATACGGACTGAGTTTTGGCGTATCAGGGAAGGTCCAACGATTGTATGCGCCCGCTGGAGTGATTTGGCTTTCACGCATAGTGCTAATCACTTGCCAATCTTTGGGCGCTGTTACCGTAATCTGATAGTTGGCTTTGATATCCGGTTGGTCAAACACCGCAAACATCTGCTGCGCGGCGGCGGGTTCAAAATGCGAATAGAGGTAGACCTTGCCATCGACCGGATCTTTAAAACGATGCAAACCTTCGCCATTGGTGCTGTGAGGGCGAGTAAACTGCACTTCAACCGTGTTTTCACCCGAGGTCAGCAGACGCGTATTTAAGCTAATGTAAGCGCCATTATAGTTTGGATATACGGCGGTACCGTTGATGATAAAGCGTTTTATCTGTGCCTTGTTTAAATCTAAGCTCAGTTGTTTTGGTATTTCACTTAATTGAAAGGTCACTTTAGAGGTGGCGGAAAACTCGGCTTCCCCTGTGAGCTGAAAATCCAGTTCATAGCGAACATCGGAAATGATCTGTGAGCGCAGCGCGGCCTGATACTGGCTAATGTAAGCACTGGCGTCACGTGGACCCGTATTAAGAGTGCTTTGGGTGGCACACGACATCAATGCGCCGCAGGCAAGGGCAACAAAACTGGCTTTAAACAAGTTCACAACTGAATCCTTCAACAATTTGTTTTGTTTTCTGCTTGGATATTTGCTTTCAATATCGGGAGTTTGGGGTTGCCTGAGTGGCAAATGATCCCTCGCGCCAGCGCCGATTTGAAGCAGCATCATTGCAGTGTATTTTGGCCGAGTACACTACCTTATTTACCTTGGATAACCAATGTTAAAAATGTAAAAAAAAGCCAGCGTTTAAGCTGGCCTCTTGGGATCTATGTTTGGCGACAGTGAGCGCCAATAGACAATTACATGCCTAAGAAAGACTTAGACTTCATCTTACGGATTTCTTTTTCATCAGACCATTCAATCAGGCCTGTTTCTAAATCCATTAAACGCATTGTCATCTTGTAGTACACGTCTTTAGTGCTACCGTCTTGCTTAACTATGCTAGATAAATTGCCGTATAACATGTATTGCGCGCCGATTTGACGACCAAACTTGATGGCGGTTGATGGATCAACCATGCCAGTGTTGTTTTGGTAATCCAATTGCTTACGGACTGAATCTACTTTAGTCATGTCGATAAAACGGAACTTGCCTGAGCGCAATAGTTTGTTGCTGATAGAGTCAGTAACAGACTCAGTATCAATGTGCTCTGAGGTTTTGTTCTTGATGCTGTCGACAAATAAAATCGGACGGCTATTGGCTGTCATGGCCACGATAGGAGGGAAAGTCATCATGCTATCCACCATCTTGGCTGCAATAGCTTGTAGATCCGTTGAGCCAAAATTCTCATTGACGGTTTCAACTTCGGTGGCATCGCCATATTCGACTTTAGATTGACATGCAGCCAGACCCATAACGGCAGCCAGCACAAAAATCAGTTTAAATTGTTTCATAGTCAGTTCCATTTTGTGATTGTATAAACTTAATGACACACGTCTTATTCAAATACCACAACCGCTAGGCTAAATGATTATTGAATAAATTCGGGTGTAATTACCAGTATCAATTGCCCAGACTAAGGTGGTTTTGCCTGCTGCAACGTCAATTTTTGCCGGTGGCGCTTTATCTAACTGCAAAGTGTATTCACCTGCACTCAAATAACGCCGCCCGATCTGTGCTTGTTTAGGCAGCGTCAGCCAACTACGGCGATCCGCTTGCTCTGTTACTACGTTAAAAATCTGCATCGCTATGCTGCCAATATCGGCGGCATTGTTTCCGGGGCTGCCACTCTTTCCAACCTGATAGGCCATCTCAGATTTGGCATAGACCCTTGCGACTTGGCGAACCAAGGTTGCGGGCAGATCTTCCTTGAGTGCTGTGATGGCTAAGGCATCGATATTGGCAATAGGTTCAGTTTTCAGCACTGTACCTAAACCTTGCACTTGCGTCTCTGGCACAAAAGTATTGTTTGGCATGTAAGTGGCTAGCGATACAGTTTGCCAATTGCCATGGATAGTAAAAGGCACGGTAAGCGCCTGTTTTTCCGGTACAAAACCGCGCTCGACTATCAAAATCACTTGGCCATCTTTGGGATTAGGTAATTTAGCATCGCCCCAACGACGTTTAAACTCATCATATTGCGGCATGCCGAGTTGCTTGGCGAGACGCACCAGATCTTGCTGTAAATAGGTGTTGTCTGGGGTGATTTGTGCCGCTTTACGATAATCGATATAGGCATCGTTCGGCTCACCCAGCACTTCATGTAATACGCCAGTGGTGTAATAGCTGTAAGCGTTTAAGAAAGAACTCGTCACAGTGCCTGCGGCTTGGCCTAGCTTGTTGACCTCGGCATCGATAGTCCCGTTTGCCATGGCTTGCACCGACTTTTGCGATTTTTGATAGCGCTCTTGCTCGCTGCTTTGTAACTCGTTACTGCGACGAACTTCGACTAAAGCGCCTTGGTAATCGCCACTAAACAAATAGTTTAGCGCTTGGTATTGGTGCAGCATGATGCGTTCATACCCAGGCCCTCGGTACGGAATCGCATTGTCGTTTAACACTAAGCTGCTGGCTGTGGCACTAATATCACTGACGCTGACTTTGGCCTTATCATCAAAGGCGGTGTAAGCATCGACCGCTTGTTGGTAGTACTTTTTACTGGCCGCAAAATCGCCGGCGACTTGAGCAATACGGCCCGCTTCTTGAGCATAGAGTAGGCCATCGTTGCCATTGATATTACTGGCAAGTTTGTCGATATCGGCCAAGGGTGTTGCACTATTCAACTCTTGTTTGAGCGGTTCAATCTGTGAAGGGTAATTAATAAAAATACTGTTGTAGGCGCAGCCCGATAAACTTAACACCAACCCCATTACCAAAGCGGGGGCAATAAAAGCGCGAGATAAAGGTGTAACCAAAGACAGTTTCATTATTGCGCTTCACCTTGTTCGATGGACTTGGCTGAAATCGACTGAGCCTGTTCAGGCATACGTGAGCGCTCGAGTAAGGTGATCCCTTGAAGGTGATCAAATTCGTGTTGAAAAATCCGCGCAATAAAGCCTGTTAATTCGGCCTGTTGCCACTCGCCTTGTAAATTCTGGTAGCGCACTTCAATGGCTTGATGTCTTTGTATGTTAAATCGTTGGCCGGGAATGGACAGGCAACCTTCTTCGCCGTCGACTAAGTCACTCGATGCATGAATGATTTGTGGATTAACCACGACCACAGGCGCCATATTGGGTGCGTCGGGATAACGTTCATTAGGGCGAGAAGCCATAATAAATAAGGCTAAGGGACTGTGAACCTGTGGCGCCGCGATGCCAACGCCATTGGCGGCTTCCATGCTGGCAGACATTTGCTCTGCAAGGTGCGCGAGCTCGGCATCGAAATGATGCACTGCAATTGCAGTCTGCCCTAGAATAGCTTCACCCACTAACGCTATGGGTAATAAAGGCGGGGTTTGTTTTGGCATCAAATGTTTAAACATCGCATTCCCTGGATATTTTGCGGTAACCGTCTTTGAATCAAAGTCTTATTTTAAAGCGTCAGTATTTAGTAATGTGGCGGCGGCGTTTCTTCTGCCTGAGTCGCCATATTACTCGGTTCCATGTCTTGCAACTTACCAATTAACATGTGAATTTGGTGCTGCTGGTGAGCCACAAGTCGATTCAATTTGATCACTTCTTGGTTTAACTCTTCGACTGTGAGCTCTTGAAAAGCCAATTTGGTTTCTAGATCTTCAATCTGTGCTTGTACGCCTTGCATGACTAACCTCTATTGCTGCCAAGTCTCAACTAAGCCTTGGCTACTGATACTAACGACTTTATTGGTATCTCGAATTGCCACAGAGTATACAACGGCTCCTCGATTTTGGCTGTTTTTAGTGAGTGCAACCTGCCATTTTTCGATTTCCTTACCCGAGTCACGTTGCCACAATATGACTTCCCGCGCCGGCGTTCCCGTTAATATCTGGCTGTCTTGTTTGATAAACCTCACAGCAGAAAAGTTCATCTGCCGACGTGTAATATCTAACTGATTTAACAGCTTACCGCTAGTGTTATCCCAGATTTTGGCTTCATTTGTGCTGCCATTGGTAAAACTTAGTGTGCCACTGTCGTTAAGCGCCACTTTAGTGATACGGCTGCCTAAGGTCCAGGTATGAAGCGGCTGACCCGTTTGCGCCTGCCAAAGAATCGCCTGCATATCATTCGAACCCGTTAATGCTAAACGGCCATCCGCGGAGAGTGAAACGCTATTGACGCGATCTTTATGTCCCAGAAATTTGATTAAGGCACTTTGGGCAGCATTGAGCGACATAACTGAACCATCATTTAAACCAATGAGTAGTGCGCCATTATCGGCTACCGCCACGCTTTCACCGGATGAAGGCAAAGACCACCATCCTAGGGATTTTCCGTCGGCTATTCTCCACATGGCAACTGAATCTCGGCTTAACGACGCAGCAAATAGTCCGTTGGGCGAAATCGCCGTACCTGTGACGCCAGTATTGATATCGCCATGTATCCATTGGTATTTAAGTGTATGGGTGCTGAGATCCCAGCATTGGACTCCACTACTTTGGGTGGCGACTAAGGCGAATTGTCCATTGCTCGACAGACTCGCGCTATAGCTAGCTTCCGTGGTGAGAACGCTAATGTCTTCCGCTTTAGGATGGCAAGCTGTCAGAAAAATTGTGCAAATTACCAGCAGTAGATTTTTCTTCATGAACTTGCTCCCTAAGTTGCTGTCTTTAGACTTGATCAAGTGACATTAATCACTGTTAACCCATAAAGAATCTAGTTGGTATAACCGAGATAACTAGTATAAAGTTGTCTCGCTTAGGTTATTGTAACCGCTTGAGGATGCTGAGGAAGCTTTAATGAAATCGATTTATAAATTATCGTTAGTTGCATTGGCTGTTATTGGCCTATCTGCTTGTAATCAAGAAGAAAAAGCAGCTGCTGCGAGTACAAGTGTTGAATTAACGACAGAAGCTCAAAAAGAAGCTTACAGTGTAGGCGCTTCAATCGGTCGTTACATGTCTGGCCATATCAAAGAGCAAGAAGAATTAGGCCTGCCAGTTGATCGCACTCTGATTGTCACTGGTTTCACTAATGGTCTGAATGACCAATTAAAATTAACCGAAGAAGAAATGCAAACCATTCTTCAAGGTCTAGATAAAAAGTTAAACGATAAACGTCAGGAACAAGCCACTGCGATTTCTGCTAAGAATATCGAAGATGGTAAAAAATTCCTTGAAGAAAACAAAGCTAAGACTGGCGTAGTGACCACTGAATCAGGCTTACAATACGAAGTATTAACACCTGGTACTGGCGAAAAACCTGCTGCTGAAGACACTGTAGAAGTGGATTATGTAGGTACGTTAATCGACGGTACTGAGTTCGACAGTTCATACAAACGTGGTCAAACGGCTAAGTTCCCACTGAATCGCGTGATCCCAGGTTGGACCGAAGGCGTTCAATTAATGCCTGTTGGCGCTAAGTACAAGTTTGTTATTCCTGCAAACTTAGCCTACGGCGAGCGTGACACTGGTACTATTCCACCCAATTCCACACTGGTTTTTGAAGTTGAATTGAAATCAGTTGAGAAAGCGTCTGCAACGCCAGCCGCTGAACCAGCAGCTAAAAAGTAATGAATTAACTGCCGCGTTTATTACGCAGTAAGTGAAATACCGCTCCTAAATGAGCGGTATTTTTTTGTCTGTAAAAATCACATTATAGTTTTAATGCTTAATTTATTGCCTTGCTATACAAGGTTTACAGCCTTAACTCATGTTTAATTTTATATAGCAATCATCAATCTCTATCGGCTATTACAATGGATGGTATTAATCATTAACGTTAGCTCGCTTTAGCGTTGGTTTTATTTCAAAATAATGAAGGCTAAATTACGTTTTAATGATATCTACTATCTTTTAAAGCGCCGCATTCTTTACATTTTATTAGGTATTGCATACCGATAAAAATCATTAAAATATCACATTAAAATATTGGTTATTATTTGTACTCGCCAGTGCTTTGGTTGAGCTTGGGTGTATTACTCTTACTGTTTGTTTTTATTTGGCTAATACTTTTGAATTATTACCTTGTTCTTCTGTGTGAACAGTGCTGTGTCCATAATCATTTACTCATCAATGTGTTACATTGGTAATGTGCGATCTTGCCCTCTTTTTTTACGCATTCAACTCTGAAATAATCCGCCCGCACGTTAATAGAAGTTAGCGGCAATATTATAATAATGGGGTTGATGATATGGATAATGTTAATAAGTTAACGGCTATTTCTTTAGCTGTAGCAGCGGCTTTACCTATGATGGCAAGCGCTGATGTGATGATTACCGAATATGTTGAAGGTAGCTCAAACAATAAAGCGATTGAACTCTATAACGGCGGCGATACGGCAATTGATCTCGCGGGTTATAAACTGGTTCGTTATAAAGATGGTGCAACTGTTGCGTCAGATATGGTGGCATTAGATGGCCAATCCATTGCGCCTAAAACGACTAAAGTGATTTTAAATTCTAGCGCTGTGATCACGCTTAACCAAGGTGTTGACAGTTACTCTGGCAGTTTAAGTTTTAATGGTGGTGATGCGGTCGCACTCGTTAAAGATGATGCGGTTGTCGATATTATTGGCGATGTGCCTACTCCTGCGGGTTGGGGATTAGACGTTACCTTAAAACGTAAATTAGATGCGTTAGTGGCGAATACGGTATTTAATGCCGCCCAGTGGGAACAATTACCTAAAGATACCTTCTCAGGTTTAGGTTATCTAGAAGCTCCAGCTGAGCCAGAAGTGCCGCTCTTTAGCTGCAGCGGCGCTAAAATAGTGCCGATTTATCAAGTACAAGGTGCGGGCGAGTCTAGCCCATTTGTACCAGAAGGTGCATTTGAGTCTGAGGCTGAAGTGACAGTGCGTGGCGTAGTGACTGCCCGTGGCGAAAGCTTGTTTAAAGGTTTTTATCTACAAGAAGTGAAAGGTGATAACTCACCGTATACCTCTGATGGTGTGTTTGTATTCTTAGGTGAAGCGGCGCCTGAAGCAATTCAACCTGGGGTTGAAGTGTGTGTACAAGGTAAAGTGAAAGAATACTTTGGCTTAACTCAAATCGATATTAAAGCCGATAAGAAATTTGAAGTCGGTGCTAAGGGTGAAGTCCCAGTTGCCGCGCCTTTCTATGTCGCCGATGGCGAAACCTTAGCGCAAGCATTAGAGCGTTATGAAGGCATGAATGTGGCTTTAGATGCGGGCAGCGATCTTAAGATCAGCCGTACCTTCAGCTATGATTACGCAGGCCGTCGCAACAACATGTTAGTGTCTTATAAAGAACCGCTAATGAAGTCGACACAGCTTTATCCCGCGCTTTCTGCTGAAGCGACTGCGTTAGTTAAATCTAACCTGGAAAACCAGCTCTTTATCGAATCTGATTACAAACCTGCCGACGGTGTTATTCCATACTTCCCTGATTTCAATGTGGAAACGGGCTACATCCGTGTGGGCGACCAACTGACGAACCTGCAAGGTGTGATTGGTTACAGCTACGGCGCTTATCGTTTAGTGGCAACTAACACTATTACAGCGGGTGATTTTATCCGTGGTGATGACAGAACTGATGCCCCAAGCGTCGCCACTAAGGGCGATCTGCGCGTGGCTAGCTTTAACGTGTTGAACTTCTTTAACGATGTTGATGGTGGTGATACCAATCCATCAGGTAGTAACCGTGGCGCCCTAACGCTTGAAGAAATGGTGCTACAACGTACTAAAATCGTTAGCGCTATTACTGCCATGAACGCCGATATCGTCGGTCTGATGGAAATTGCCAACAACGGTTTTGGTGAGAAGAGTGCGATTAAAAACTTAGTCGATGCACTGAACGAGAAGCAAACGCCTGAAAACGCTTATAGCTTTGTTGAAATCACCGACGCCGACAAGTATGACGGCAAGTATTTTGGCACAGATGCTATCACTGTGGGCATGTTATACCGCGGCGGCAAAGTGACCTTAGCTGGTGCTGCTCAAGCTATCGATACTCCTGAGCAACATGCCAGTGCTGGCAGCGTGACTCGTACTAAAGATGGCAAAACTGAGACAAATCCAGGTAACGATGCTTACCAACGTCACAGCTTAGCGCAAACCTTTAAAATCCATGATGAGTCGCTGACCGTAGTCGTTAACCATCTGAAATCTAAAGGCTCAGGCTGTTTAGAAGATTGGGCTAACTTTGAAGAGTCAGTCGATCCTGCCGATCAACAGGGCAAGTGTAATGCTTTCCGCGTATCTGCCGCCAAAGTCTTGGGTGAAACGCTAAAAGACGTGAAGGGCGACTTACTGATCATCGGTGATATGAATGCCTACGGCATGGAAGATCCTATCCGTGTGCTGACCGATTTTGATGCGAGCAAGTCAGAGCGCGACATCATGACCGCTTCGTGGACGACGCTCGATGGCAAAGTATTTGAACGCCAAGGTAGCAAGATTGAAAAAGGTTATGGCCTGATCAACTTGAACACGAAAGCCCACGGTGCAGGCACTTACTCTTACAGCTATAACGGCGAGCTAGGCAACTTAGACCACGCTTTAGCCAATGCTAGCTTAGCCAAACGTTTAGTGGATATTGAAGATTGGCACATCAACTCAGTGGAATCTAACCTGTTTGAATACGGTAAGAAGTTCTCTGGTGATCTGGCTAAATCTGAAAATGCGTTCTCTGCATCGGACCACGATCCTGTGATCGTTGCCTTAAGCTACCCAGCGCCAGTAGTGCCACCAAAACCTGAGCCAACGCCTAAAGATGATGGCGGTGCTTTGGGTTATTTAGGTTTAGTACTGATGTCCTTGTTTGGTTTACAACGTCGTCGCCGTTAACCTGTGTAACGGGTGAACTCACAAGTGTTATTTGTGAGCTAGACTGAAACGAAGGGATGGTTCGCCATCCCTTTTTTAGTTGTTTTTTTCAGTTTTTATTAGGAGTGAGTATGGATACAGTCTCAAATCCGCTGAAAACCATTAAAGCGAAAGCGCCACTGTGGTTTTACTTTGTCGCAACGCTCAGTTTATTGTGGAATATCATGGGGCTGATGGCCTTTGTGATCCAAATGACCATGACGCCGGATGCCTTGGCGCAAATGAGCCCAGATCAAATCAAACTCTATGAAACCACGCCGGCTTTCGTTGATGCGATATTTGGCTTTGCTGTGGTGTCGGGCGTTTTAGGCTGCTTATTGTTGTTATTACGAAAATCCCTTGCCTATAAAGTGCTGGTTGCCTCACTTATCGCGGTTTTGTTGCAAATGAGCTATGTGTTTTGCATTCAACAAGCGGCTGTGGTGCTGGGGGCTGATGCGTTAATCATGCCAAGTGTGGTGGTGATTTGGGGATTGTTTCTCGTCTGGTTTAGCCAGTTGAGTATTACTAAACAATGGTTAGCTTGAGTCTTATTTTTGCCAATATTGACGGGACTGGCTTAGCGCAAACTAGTTGAACTTCATCTACTTCGCAGTAAACTGCTGATTGGTTTTATTGACTAGGAAGTTGCAATGAGTATTTGGTTTAGAGCTGTCACGTTAGAGGATTGCGCGCGTTTAGATGCCGGTATGGGCGGCAAAGGCACCTTGATGCAGACCTTAGGGATTGAGATCAGTGAAATTGGCGACGATTACATGAAGGCTACTATGCCTGCGAGCCCTGCGGTGCATAACCCTTTGGGGATAGTCCATGGCGGCGCGAATGTTGCGCTTGCTGAAACCGTTGCCAGCTATGCAGCAAACTTTGCGGTGGATTTTGAGCAGTACTATTGTGTCGGCCAAGAAATTAACGCTAACCACTTACGGGCTTCCCGTAATGGGCTATTAACCGCCACGGCTAAGCCTATTCATTTAGGAAAACGCAGCTCTGTATGGGAAGTGTTAATCCATAACAGCGCCGGTGAACTGACTTGTATTTCACGGATGACGGCGGCTGTCGTTAAACGTTAAGTGCTAAGTGCTAAGTGCTAAATGCTAAATGCTAAATGCTAAATGCTAAATGCAATAGCCCAGCCTATTTCCTGTGGTGTGAATGGCGTATCAATCGTTTGATTTAAATAATATATGAATAAGGATTGGATATGGATAACGCGACAATTTGGGAATGGGTTGGTTATTTAGCGTCTGTGGTCGTTGCAATATCACTGATGATGTCAAACATCAAAAAACTGCGCTGGTGGAATCTTATCGGTGCGGCATTATTTGTGGCCTACGGCGTGGCAATTGGGGCTTATCCTGTTGCCTTAGTTAACTTTTTTATCGTACTGATAGACACTTATTATCTGGTTAAGCTTTACCGCGAAGCCGACTCACCCGCCAGTTAATGGCAGCGCATTATCTTTCTCTGCTTTTTTGTACCGCACTCAACTTTACAGTAATCTGTTTCATCCCTGCGAGCAGCCATTTGGTTTTTCAGCCGCACCTTAGTGATGTGAGCGGACCATTGGCTGTGAGTCCGCGCAATCGTTTATCGACTTTGCTATTTTTCTTTTAATCTTTTTTGTAGATTGCATGAATCTAGTTTAATCGTTTTATTCTTTGCTGGCGATTCTCTATTCTTGCTCCATCGACAACACGTCGCCAGCCAAGGAGATAAACCATGGCCACCATTTACGATTTAATTGAAACCTGGTTAACCAGCAATCAAGACTAAGGAGCAGGGCATGAGTCAACAACATCAAACAAGTCAGTACTTAACGAGCCAAAACGGCGCCCCAGTGGCCGACGATCAAAACTCTCTGTCAGCGGGTGAACGTGGTCCTTTGCTATTACAGGATTGGCATTTAATTGAAAAGTTAGCCCATTTCAACCGTGAGCGTATCCCTGAGCGTATCGTGCATGCCAAAGGTACTGGCGTTTACGGCACATTTACCCTGACTAAAGATTTAAGCGATTACACCATTGCCGACCATTTCAATGGCGTTGGTAAGCAAACCGAAACCTTTATTCGTTTCTCAACCGTCGGTGGCGAAATGGGTTCTGCCGACGCAGAGCGCGATCCACGTGGCTTTGGTTTACGTTTTTATACTGCCCGTGGTAATCACGATATCGTGGGTAACAACACGCCGACCTTTTTCTTACGAGATGGGATTAAGTTTCCAGACTTTATCCATACGCAAAAGCGTAATCCTAAGACAAACTTAAAAGATCCGCAGGCTATGTGGGACTTTTGGTCATTGAATCCTGAAGCTATGCATCAAGTGACCATTTTGATGTCGGATCGCGGTATTCCAGCCAACTACCGTCAAATGCACGGTTATGGTTCACACACTTTCTCGCTGTGGAATGCCAAGGGCGAGCGTTTCTGGGTGAAGTTCCACTTTAAGTCCCAGCAAGGCGTGGTCAACTTAACCAACGAACAGGCTGATAAATTAAAGGGGATAGATCCCGATTCATCACAGCGCGATATGGTGGTGGCGATCACTGATGGTAATTTCCCGCGTTGGACTGTTAACGTGCAGATCATGCCTGAGGCAGATGCCAATACTTACCATATCAATCCATTTGATTTAACTAAGGTTTGGCCGCATAGCGACTATCCATTACTTGAGATTGGTGTATTAGAACTGAATCGTCTGCCACAAAACTATTTTGCTGAAGTTGAGCAAGTGGCATTGGCACCGAGCAATTTGGTCCCAGGCGTCGGGGCTTCACCCGACAAGATGTTACAAGCGCGTTTATTTGCCTATGCCGATGCCCAGCGTTACCGCATTGGTGCTAACTACAATCAATTGCCAGTGAACTGTCCGCATGCCGCTAAGGCAAATCATCATCAACGTGCAGGTGCGATGGCGGGCACACAATGCCCTTACCATGGTAGCCAAACGGGTGGCGACGCTTCGGCAAACTATGGCCCGAACAGCACTGCTGATGCCTTGGTTGAGCCAGTAAACTTTAGCGAACCACCATTGCGTTTAGAAGGTGAAGCGGCGCGTTACATTCGTTATAACCAAGACGATTACACCCAAGCGGGTAATTTGTATCGCATCTTCTCTGAAGCGGAGAAAGCGCGCCTAGTGGCAACGATTTCAGGTTCATTAAGTCAAGCGAGTTTAGATGTGCAGCAACGTATGGTGGCGCATTTCGAACAAGCCGATGCGGATTACGGTCAACGGATTAAAACGGCATTAGGGCTATAAGCTGCGTTTCTAAGAAGTTAAGCTTCTAAGTCGACACTGTTTATCTCAATAAAACCGTCGTAAGTAGAAAGGCCAGTGATGTTTATCACTGGCCTTTTTGTTGCCTTAATTCAATATGATCAATGATCTAGAACAGTAGTGTTGCTACGCCTAAGAGTGCGAACAATACGGCGCAGCCACGGTGTATCCACAACATAGGCAATTTTTCGGCGCTGAAGTGGCCTGCGATCACTACGGGTACGTTGGCAAGCAGCATGCCTAAGGTTGTACCTGCCACCACCATAGTTAATGAATCGTATTTTGCGGCTAACACTACCGTTGCGATTTGGGTTTTATCCCCCATCTCGGCGATGAAAAACAGGATAAAGGTGGCGAGGAAGGGACCCATTTTGTAGAAACGGCTCTCTTCAGCATCGACTTTATCTGGGATTAACACCCAAAGAGCGATCGCGAAGAAGGACGCAGCCACTAAATAGCGGGCAAGATCTGGGCTGACCCAGTTAATCGCCCATTGGCCAATCCAAGCGGCGGCAAAATGGTTGAATAACGTTGACAGAAAAATGCCTAAAATAATGGCGGTTTTATTTTTAAATCTTGCGGCGAGAATAAGTGCAAGCAATTGAGTTTTATCACCAATTTCGGCAATAGCAACCGTAAAGGTTGAGGCAAGTAGGGCTTCCAAGTGTGATCCTTTAGGGGTGGTTAAGACATAAGCACAATAAACCGTCCACCCCTAGGTGCAGTCATTGTGCTCAGGTCTTGCTGGGCAAATCGATGATTTGCTGTGAACACCATGGCGTGTGGCCAAGTATGTTGATGTTCACCCTGGATGACGATGGCTCGAAATCCAGTTAGCTACTCCCCCGAAGCGAGGTGGGCATTATACCTAAGTGAACTTCGGTTTCAAGCACCAGTTTATCGCAGTAGACACGAATGGATGTTTGACAGGTGTCAGAAAAATACCGCGCAACATTCTGTAATTATATGAATATAAATGGGTTAATTTTTTGACAGCGTTGTCTTTTGTTGCTAATTTAGCCAGGTCATTTCTACTTGATTACATACTATTAACTCGTAGTGATTCGATGACACCTACCGTATTTGGCAAACTAATTGAAAAGTTAGGACGCAAAGCTTCCGGTCTAAGGTTGTAAATGGATTTTTTAGTGAACTAAGATAGCGGAGTTGCCGCAGAATTCGATTTCTGTGAAAGATAAACGACTGCTGTTTAATGCTGTTGTTTGCCCAAATACCACTTTTATACCTAAGCCCAAGCCAATACTGGCAAAGATGGGTGCAAATGGAGTGCATTAAAGTGGCAAATCCTACTGTTTTTTCCCCTGTTTCTAAATTGAGTTTATTGGCCGCCGCAGTGATGGCGGCAAATACATTTGTGAGTATTTCTGCACAGGCACACGGTTATGTTGTGGCGCCAGAGTCACGTTCCTATGCCTGTAAAACCGGCAATAATACCAACTGTGGCGCGGTGCAATGGGAACCGCAAAGCGTTGAAGGACCATCGGGTTTTCCTGAGTCAGGTCCTGCGGATGGCAAACTGGCGAGTGCGGGTAATGGTGCTTTCTCGCCTTTAGATGAACAGAGTCCCAGCCGTTGGTCAAAGACGGATATCAAAGCGGGCTGGAATAAGTTCAGTTGGCAGTTCACTGCCAATCATGTCACCCGTAATTGGCGTTATTATTTAACTCGCCAAGATTGGAATCAAAACCAAGCTTTAAGCCGTGCGAGCTTTGACTTAGCGCCATTCTGTGTAGTCGATGGTGGCATGGTGCAGCCGCCTAAGTTAGTGACCCATGACTGTTATGTGCCAGAAGGTCGCAGCGGTTATCAAGTGATTCTAGCCGTGTGGGAAGTGGGTGATACCACCAACAGTTTCTACAATGCTATCGATGTGAACTTAGATTCGGGTCCCGTCGTACCGGGTGAATGGCTAGATGTGGGCGACATCAATCCGTCACTCGATCTCAAGGCGGGCGATAAAGTGATGACCCGAGTGTTCGATGCCAATGGTGAGCAACCAGCTAAGCAAACAGTGATTACTATTAGCGATGCGACTCAAGGTGATAAACAAAATTGGCCTTTTCTATTAGCGAGCGCGATTAATGCCCAGCAGTCTCAGTTAAAAGCGGGACAAAAAAATGCATCAGGTGTGATTGAGCCTGTGTATGGCAAAAACGACATTTTTACTGCGACGACTTCAGGTATTGAGCGTGTCGAAGTGGGATTTGATCTGGCGCCCGCACCGGGCAACAGCTTAGAGGTCACTTCACTTGCCGACGATTATCAAATTATCGACGGCGCGGCGCAGGTTCGTTTTGACGTCACCAGCAATGCTGAAATGTTAGTGTCTGCGTATTTGTTTAGCCACGATGGCACGGCTGCGGGTTTTGTGAGCCAAACCGTTAATAATACTAGTGCGAGCTTAGTGTTAGACGTGGTTGCGCCTAAAGCAGGGCATTATCACTTGCAGGTTAAAGCTGAGCCTAAACAAGGTGATGTTATTCAGCAGAACTTTGATCTCTTCTTAAAGGATCAAGCACCAACGCCGGAAGCGGATTTTGTCTTCCCTGAAGGGGTGAAAGGTTACGTTGCGGGCACCACAGTGTTACAGCCTAAAAATGGCAAAGTGTATCAATGTAAGCCATTCCCCTATAGCGGCTATTGCATGCAGTGGTCGGCTTCTGCCACAGGATTTGAGCCAGGTGTTGGCGCTTCTTGGACTATGGCGTGGACTGAGCTGTAAATTAACATGTTGAGTTAATCGATTCTCAACATGATGTGATTGGGCTTAAACACAGCGAATATGTTTAAGCCCATATTCAGCGCGCTCGCGACAGTCAAAATATACGTTTTACCTCGATTCACCCACAATGCGGCATCCCATGTATTTCCAACAAAGGTAGCTATTTTGTTAGCTTGTATGTTTTCGTTTATCACAGCGCTATTAAGTTGTTACCGTACAGTGCGCGACTTATCTTTGTTCACAACTGGCTTGCCCACTGGGTTTGGCTCTGTTAATGTCCCAAACTATCTATTTTACCTATGTTGTTATTAGGATTATCACAATTGAAAGTCATGTCACTTTTATGCAACCGATTTAGTTAGCCTCAATGGCTACTGGGTTGAAATATTCAAAAGCTATTGGGGCCAATTGATCTGCAGGAATGAGATTCGATTGGATGCTTTTTGAAGCTGCTTTAAGTGATGTGTTGCTTATTTCGATTTAAGACGCAAGGCTTTATCGGTTCAAATCTTACTCAAATAAAATAATAATTAATCATTGAACAGGACTATTGTGTGAATTCAAAAATGTTAGGCTCGATCGCCATCGTTGCCGGGACGGCCATTGGCGCAGGTATGTTAGCCTTACCTTTAGCCACTGCAGCTTTAGGTATTATTCCAGCGTTAGTATTACTCGTTGTTATTTGGGGCGTTTCTGCCTATACCTCATTACTGATGCTCGAAATTAACTTACGCACTGGCGTGGGCGATAACGTGCATGCTATTACGGGTAAATTACTGGGTAAAAAAGGTCAAATCATTCAAGGCGCTTCTTTCCTGAGTTTATTGTTTGCCTTGACCGCGGCTTATCTCACTGGTGGTTCTTCGTTATTAGTGCTTAAAGCGAAGAACATGTTCGATATCGTGCTCGATAATCAAGTCGCCGTATTGTTGTTTACCTTAGTGTTGGGTGGATTTGCGGCGCTCGGTGTAGCTTGGGTCGATAAAGTGTCCCGCTTCCTGTTTTCGTTAATGATTTTACTGCTGGTGGTTGTGGTGTTATTTCTCCTGCCTGAAGTCAGTATTGCCAGCATGGCAACGGGCGCGATTGCCGAGTCGATGACCAGCAGTTGGATGGCGGCGATTCCCGTAGTGTTTACTTCGTTTGGTTTCCACGTTTGTATTGCCACTTTAGTGCGTTACCTCGATGGCGATGCGGTTTCGCTGCGTAAGGTATTGTTAATCGGCTCGACGATTCCACTGGCTTGTTATGTGCTTTGGTTGTTAGTGACCTTAGGCACAGTAGGCGGCTATGAAGTCAGTGGTTTCGAAGGTTCATTACCGTCACTGGTGACGGCATTGCAGGATATTGCCCATACGCCTTGGATCAGCAAATGTATTTCGTTATTCGCCGATTTAGCCCTAGTGACCTCATTCCTCGGGGTGACCTTAAGCCTGTATGACTTTGTCGCCGAGTTAACCCGTGCTAAAGAGACGTTTGCCGGCCGTATACAGACCTGGTTGTTAACTTTCACTCCGCCAGTGTTATGTGCTCTGTATCTGCCAGAAGGCTTTGTGGCGGTACTGGGATTCGCGGCTGTACCATTGGTGGTGATGATCATCTTCTTGCCAATTGTGATGGCATTGCGTCAACGCCAAACACAACCGGGCGGTTATCAAGTGTCGGGTGGTTCTGCAGGCTTAGTGATGGCAGGTTTGTTAGGCGCTGTGATTGTGGGCGCCCAGCTATTTGTTGCAATCTAACGGCTTAGTATTTAATTCGCGGCTAGCGTCAGTTTTGTAGCGAACGCCGCGGGGTAATGCTGATGTAATGTAGCTGATGTAATGTATTTGCTTTGTAAGCGAATTTTTCCGAGTCTGTTATAAAGTGTATTCGATGTGATAAAGTCAGGCCCCGGCCTGACTTTTTGCTTTTTAGGTTTTAAAGCGAGTGATGCTGGGTTTTAATACAGTGACTTAAGATAAAAACAACACGATTAAAACGAGAACATGGCCCAGCTTGCGCGTGGCTTCATTCACATAAAACGGACTTAACACAATGAAAAAATGGTTACTCACTGTTGCCGTGGCCGCCAGTTTTGGCGCTCAGGCTGACGAAGGTATGTGGCAGCCCCATCAGCTGCCCGCTATGGCCGATGAGCTTAAAGCAAAAGGGCTAGAAATTGATGCCAAATCGATTTCAAAACTCACCGAATTCCCAATGAACGCAGTGATCAGCCTTGGTGGCTGTACCGCGTCATTCGTATCGCCAAAAGGCTTGGTGGTCACTAACCATCACTGTGCCTATGGTGCGATTCAATACAACTCCACCCCAGAAAAAAACCTGCTACAAGATGGTTTTTTAGCTAAGACCTTCGCCGATGAATTACCTGCCACACCGGGTTCACGTGTGTATGTGACCGAAGATGTGACCAATGTGACCGAGCGCGTAAAAGGCGGGCTCGAAGGTAAAGTGGGTAGCGATTTCTATCAAGGCGTTGAAAGCCAAGAAAAAGCATTAGTGGCTGAATGTGAAAAAGAAGACGGCTACCGTTGCCAAGTGTATAGCTTCCACGGCGGTCTTGAATATTATCTGGTTAAACAACTGGAAATTCGCGACGTTCGTTTAGTCTATAACCCAGCCGCGAGCGTGGGTAAATACGGCGGCGATGTCGATAACTGGATGTGGCCACGTCACACCGGCGATTTCTCTTTCTATCGCGCTTATGTGTCTAAAGCGGGCAAACCTGCCGATTTTAGTAGCGATAACGTGCCATACGAGCCAAAAAGCTTCTTAAAAGTATCGGCTAAAGGCGTGAGCGATGGCGATTTTGTCATGGTGGCTGGCTACCCAGGTCGCACCAACCGATATCGCACCGCCAATGAAGTACAAAATCAGTTCGAGTGGGCTTATCCAGAAGGTAAGTTATTGCGCGAGCGCTTTATTGAGATCATTAAAGATACCGCGCCAGAGGGTAGCGACGAACGTATTAAGTACGAGAGTCAAATTGCTAGCCTTGCAAATTACGCGAAAAACTTCACCTCGATGATCGAGTTTTATGGCAAATCCACCATGCTGGCGGACCGTAAAGCCCGCGAAGCTGAGCTTGCCGCGTGGATCGCTAAAGACAGCAGCCGTGAAGCGAAATACGGCAAAACCTTAGCGGAATTAGATGCGTTAATTGCCAAGAGTAAAGCGCATCAAGAGCGTGACATGATCTTAAGCTACATTGGTAGCACGACTATGTTGCCAACGGCGCGCAGCTTGTATCGCTTAGCGAACGAGAAACAACTGCCGGATATGCAGCGTGAACCGGGCTTCCAAGAACGTGATATGACTCGCCTCAAAGCAAGCATGGAGCGTATCGACCGTCGTTATGCGCCAAGCGTCGATAAAGCCGTGTTATTCGATATGCTGAAACGCTACGCCGCACTGCCAGAGGACAAACGTTTACCTGCATTGGATAAAGCCTTTGGTATCGATAAAAAGTTCAGTGAAGCTAAGCTTTCGAAAACCTTAGACAAAATGTACGCGAAAACTGAGTTAGGCAAAAAAGACGTGCGTCTGGCATGGATGGATAAATCCGTTGCCGATTTTAAAGCCTCTAAAGATCCTTTCATTCAATTCGCCGTGGCTATGTATGACACAGATATGGCTGAAGAAAAGAAAGAAAAAGAACTGGATGGCGAGCTGATGAAAGTGCGTCCTCAGTACATGGATGCCATCATTGCCTACAATCTTGAGCAAGGTAAGCCTGTGTATGCCGATGCGAACTCAAGCCTGCGTGTCACGGTTGGTCATGTGAAAGGCTACTCGCCAAAAGACGGTTTAGTGGCAGTGCCATTCACTCGCCTTGAAGGCATAGTGCAAAAGGACACAGGTGTTGATCCTTTCGATGCGCCGAAAAAAGAGTTAGAGCTGATTAAGCAGAAGCAATACGGTGATTTCTATGTGAAAGCCATCGATTCTGTACCGGTTAACTTCTTGTCGACGTTAGACACAACCGGCGGTAACTCAGGTTCACCCACCCTAAACGGCCGCGCTGAATTAGTCGGTCTGCTGTTCGATGGTGTCTATGAAAGCATTATTGGCGACTGGGCATATGACGATAACATCAACCGTTCTATCCAAGTGGATAGCCGCTATATGTTGTGGGTCATGAAGTATTTAGATCATGCCGACAATTTATTAGCTGAGATGGAAATCGTTAAGTAATCCATTGCCGCACCAGCAATGGTGCGGCCTATAGTGGTATAGTGAATTTTGATTAATAGCATTCAAGCGCAATTTAGCGCTCTTTGAATCCAGCCATAACAAGATAATAAAATAGCGATAAACTCACAGGGTTTATCGCTATTTTTTTGTGCAATGACTGCTGATAGCTGTTGAGATAGCAGTCTTGATAGGCGTGCCATAGCATTAGCTCAACTTTCTAGCATTAGCGGAACCGTGGATTGAAAAATATACGCAACATATTTTGGGGGCTGAAATGTGTTGGAAAGTAGTGCCGGAGGACCTGCATCTTTAGTTTTTAGTGGGCTAGCATTGGTTGGTATCCACGTATATAGGCTTGCCATGGCATTGACTCGTCGACACGCAGCAAGTCCATCCTTGGATGCTCGACCGCCCCGTCCATGGGGCAGACGGTCGTCTCGAAAATCACCATAGCTCACCTTTTGGGCACTAGTGTAACCAGTCTGTATGAAGGAGATACCCAGCAAGCTTTTGGACAAAAGCGTGCTACGTTTTGCGCGAAATTCTCTCCATTTCGGATAAACAAAAATAATCCTAAACGCTGAGTCGTGAGCAACTTAAGGATGTAACGTTTGGCTTGAGGCTTTACCTTTACACCATTTGCCGCTGTTATGCTGCTTTTTAAATGCACACATGCTATCCCATCGACCACTTATGCCACTGTATTGACGACGAAACTCTTTGGCTGATGTGAGCCACGCATCGGGCGCTATACCTAATTCATTGAGTAGTTTCGGTCGTTGATTATCGATATAGCCTTTCTTATCAAGGCGGATGGCGCGGCCTGTCCAATCAATCAGTTCGAGATAATCGGCAAAGTGAAAGGGAATACCCACTTGCTGATTCAGGTGAGCTGCGCCATCGAATTGGACGAGAGACTTGTGGGGAATATGAGCTTCATTAGTTGAGAAGTCAGTTTGTGGCACAGGGAGGGTTAATGGATGATTTGGGGTGTTTAGCGAGTTAATTCGCTCCTGAATCGATGTAAAATCAGAGGATTGCAAAGAATCGGCAATGCCTGCTCTGATTGGATTTAAATCCACATACATCATACACGCGAGCAGGGCTTGCTCATCTAACAGCGCTTGCGACTTAAAACGGCCTTCCCAAAAGGCGCCTTTACACTCATCTTCACGATTGGCCTTGCGGGCAATTTCTTCATTTAAACAGCGCATAAACCAACTGATACTACTTAATCGTTCATGCCACTCTGCAAGTAAGCGATCAAGTAACATCACTTCACCGTCGATTAAAGCATCACCATTCATATACTTAGTCGCGACAGCATGGCCTTTAGTAATTTGACACCAGCGACGAATAATATCTTTTTGCGTTAGCGATTTGGCCTTGTCGACATCAATTTTAAGCACTAAATGATAGTGATTACTCATCACCGCATAGGCACAAATATCGATACAAAATATCGCGGACAAGGCTTTGATTTTATCGACAATCCAGCCACGTCGATGCTCGTAACTGCGACCAGTGAGCTTATCTTCACCACACAAAAAAGCCCTTCTGACACAGCGATTTATCACATGATAGAAAGGTGTCGCATTAGCATCAATTAACTGTCTTCTGGCCGAGGTCATAGCAAACTCCACACAGACAAAATCAAGATAATTTAAAGCTTAAAGCCTAGTTGAAGGTGCTGAAAAACACAAAAAGATATGGCTGTCCCCGCATTTTAAAACTGGTTGTTAATGAACAGAAAAGCCAAGTGGTAGAGGTAGGTCAAAGCAAGTTCCTCGGTTTTACCTTTAACCGCGGGAAGATCCAGTGGCATGCTAAAACATTACACATTTTTAAACAAAAGATGAAACGCCTGACGAACCGAAATTGGGGCGTTAGCATGGGATATCAATTGTTTAAAGTACGGCAATACATGCAAGGCTGGATCAACTACTTTGGCATAGCCAACGCTTATCAAGGGTGTGTCGATTTAGACCATTGGATCCGTCGTCGAGTGCGTATGTGCTACTGGCGTCAGTGGCGAAAACCGCGGACTAAGGTACAAAACTTACTTAAACGTGGCGTCAGGATCCAAGCTGCCGTTGCTTGTGGGATCACAAGTAAAGGCCCATGGCGGAGCTCGAAAACACCAGGAATACAGCAAGCGCTGAGTAATGAGTATCTTAAGAAAGCAGGATTGTATTCACTGAGAGATGGATGGATCGCGGTTCACTATCCGAACCAGAAAACAGGTTAGGCGTTCTAAATGAACCGCCCTGTGCGGAGCCGCATGCAGGGTGGTGTGG
>NZ_JAUOES010000014.1:0-129384 GCF_031932065.1 Shewanella scandinavica | reverse complement strand
TTCACGGGCTGAACACCATCATTTCACGTTAGCTTTTGGCTAAAGTGCTTTCTATAGTGTACTTGTAAAAATCGAACACTCAGTAAAATCGGCGTTTATAGTTTATTTTAGAGTTGCTTCCAACATAGCTCTAACATCGTTAGTTTCCCGCAAACGTTTTACGCCAAGCACTTGGGCTAACTTGAAAACGTTGATTAAAATGTTGCCTAAATGACGTTGCAGTCTGAAAACCAACCATTTCAGACACTTTTTCTACAGGAAGTCGTGTACTTTCAAGAAGCTCAAGGCTACGTTGCAGACGAGCGTTCACAAGCCATTTTCCAAATGACATACCGGTAGCGTTGTTGAAATGCCGAGTAAAGGTACGGCGACTCATAAATAATTGGTCTGCTAAATCAGCGATGGAATATTGTTTGTCGAGGTTTTCACGTAAATAATCCAGTAACCGATTGACCTCTGCATCTTGAGTTGATTTTGGGATGGGTTGTGCAATAAATTGTGCCTGGCCGCCTTCTCTGTGTGGAGGTACAACTAAGATGCGCGCAACTTTATTCGCTGTTTTTGTCCCATAAAAAGACCTCACAATATACAAGCAACAGTCTAAAGCGGCTGCAGTACCTGCGGAAGTGACTACACGGTCGCTTTCAACATAAAGTGCGTTCGTATTTAGCTTTATATTTGGAAAACGAACAGTAAAATCGTCCTCTGCCATCCAATGAGTTGCCGCTTCTTTTTCATCTAATAGCCCTGAGTAGGCTAATGCGTAAGCACCATAGCAAAGCCCCACGACCGTAGATCCTCTTTCATGAGCTCTAACCAATACTTCAGAAATATTGGAAGCAGGCGGACTTTCTAGGTCATGCCACCCTGGAATGACGACTATATCTGCCAACTCAACGAGTTCTAATCCACCATCAGGCTGGACTGTCATCCAATTGTCAGAGTGTTGTGGCTTACAATCAATTGACACGATCTTTAAGTCAAAAATGGGTTTGCCATCTGGCTGCATCGAAAAAACGGCTTGAGGCACAGCGACATGAAACACGCTGAAATGAGGG
Source organism: Shewanella scandinavica (assembly GCF_031932065.1). Classification (NCBI taxonomy): domain Bacteria; kingdom Pseudomonadati; phylum Pseudomonadota; class Gammaproteobacteria; order Alteromonadales; family Shewanellaceae; genus Shewanella; species Shewanella scandinavica. Next base: position 128,326 of record NZ_JAUOES010000014.1, on the reverse strand, counting down.
TAGAGAATCAAAGCGACAGTTGGTACTTGCATGTGCAAAGCGCTCCCAAGTGAATCGTCATATCATTATTTGGCCCAATTGTTTCGATATTTGTCACTTGGGTCAATATTCCATCTCGTAAATACCGAAGATAATGTCTCATATTAATCAACCGCCAAAGAGATACATTATGAAAAACAAAGCTATCACCATCCTATTTACCTTAGGGCTTGCAACCATCATAAATAGCACCAATGCATTAGCTGAATCGGCTCCAACGCTGCATTCAGAACCACAGCAGGTTCAGTTTCAGCATATTCGAAATGCAACATCTAAACTCACTTATGGTGACACAACATTTTTAATAGACCCTATGCTGGCAAAGAAAGATACCTATTCTGGTTTTGCCGGTACTTACCGTAGTGAAATACGTATACCAATGATCGATTTACCCATGTCAGCTAAAGCTGTAATTGACAATGTAGACGCTGTTATTGTCACTCACACACATCTTGATCATTGGGATGATGCAGCACAAAGTGTAATTCCTAAAACGATGCCTTTATTTGTTCAAAATGAAGAGGATGCAAATACTATTCGCGCTCAAGGCTTTAAAGATGTGCGTGTGTTAGGCATTAAAACTCAGTTCAATGGTATTAGTTTAACCAAAACAGGTGGGCAGCATGGCACGGATGAAATGTATGCAATCCCAGAGTTAGCTAAATTGTTAGGAGAAGCTATGGGGGTGGTGTTACAAGCAGATAATTACAGTACTGTATATTTTGTCGGTGATACCATTTGGCGTAATGAAGTGGAAAATGCTCTAAATGAATTTAAGCCTGAAGTAGTTGTTCTTAACACAGGTGATGCTCGTTTAGACGGCCTTGAAGGCTCTATTATCATGGGTGAACAGGACACACTTCGAACTATTAAGCATGCACCTCAAGCTAACATTGTTGCTGTACACATGGATACGGTCAATCACGCAGCATTGACTCGTAAAGAGCTCAGGGAGTTTGTGCAAGAAGAAGGCATTGAAAAACAAGTATTAATTCCTGAAGATGGTGAATCGTTGAAGTTATAAGTATAGCTTCTTAATTAATTAGTCGTGGGTAAGGAACAAAGGGGGATAAGTGAGTACTCGAAGTAGTGAGCGAGTGAATCACTCTACACCAGACTGATTCACGTCAGCCGCTAAACCTCGTCCTATTGCCCTGTTTGCGGCTATTCTGGGGCGGTTTTTTCCCTTTAGATGAATCAAATCTCTAGAGAACTGATTCATGTCCCTGTTATGCCTATTCCGACTGGTTTTATCGTTTATTGATTAGTTTGTAGCCAAACGAAGCATTGCTAATAGAATAGCTAATCCGAATCTGGCTCATAAGAGTGAATTATCTAACAAGGTTTTGTCCAAAAGCTTGCTGGGTATCTCCTTCATACAGACTGGTTACACTAGTGCCCAAAAGGTGAGCAATGGTGATTGGCGAGACGACCGTCCGCCCCATGGACGGGGCGGTCGAGCATCCAAGGACGGACTGGCTGCGAGTCGACGAGCGAATGCCATGGCAAGCCTGTGTGAGTGGATACCCGTAAACGCTAAACTTCTAACAACTGAAATTACTGCTCCCAAAACACTACTTTCCAACACATTTCTGTCCAAAAGTATATTGTGTAATCTTTTCAATCCACAGGTTCCGCTAATACCAAAAAAGTGAGCCATGGTGATAGCGAGACGACCGTCGCCCCATTGACGGGGCGGTCGAGCATCAAAGGACTGACGAGCGAATGCCATGGCAAGCCTGCGTTAATGGATATCAGCCAACGAATCTAAATGCTATTACTCACCTTTAGTGCATTAAATCTAACGCACTTCTGTCCAACATTGAGTTTACTGATAGTTGCTATATGATTTGAAAGCAAAAAAATATTTTTAAGGAAGAAATTTAAGTGAAATTTGAAGTTATTCATGAAGAAAATAACGCGATTGTGGATGCGCTGGTAGACGGCGTTAGGCAATTTAATGCTGGGCTATTAGGGCCTGAGAAATCAGTGCCTTTGACTGTCATAGCACGTGATGAAAATGGCAAGTTGATTGGTGGTGTGGGTGGCAGGACTATCTATAAAAACTTCTTAATCAATGTGGTCTGGGTTGATGACCAAACCAGAGGCACAGGGCTTGGGTGCAAACTCATGGCGCTTGCTGAAGCTGAGGCGAAACAGCGGGGTTGCTTGGTAGCTCAAGTGGATACCTTGTCAATTCAAGCACCTGTGTTTTATGAAAAACAAGGGTTTGAGATCATAGGCATAGTCACCACTAACCCTCAGCGCATCTTTCTGATGAAGAAGTATTGATCAAAAAAGCGATTGAGAAACAGACTGAATTAACACACTCAGCAATGGTCGAAATGGGCGTTTTGCATGCACAGTAGACCAATCTGCTCTTGGGATAAAATGGCGCACTCTAGCGCCTTTTTTGTATTCGCGCGGCTGACTTGCGCATCCGTCAGTCGCGTTATCGTCGCAGAATAGGCATTGGTTCGGCCACAATCGAGCCAAATATCCCCTACTTCGACCCAATAATGCTGCGCTTGCCCTGAATCGGAAACAAACTCGACTTCAAATCCCTTCGCCTCACATTCATGGTGGGCGCACTCAGATAAGACCAATCTCAAGTTGTCCCAAGCCGATAAATTGACTTCGGCATAGGCCGTTAATAGTGACTCAACAAATTGTACATTCATGTATTTATCTCCGTTATTTAACCTGAACTCGGGTTATTTACGCAGTAGAGATTGAATCCTTAATGTCTATCATCGAACAACTAAGCTTGGGTCTTTGCCGCCATTAAATAGTAATCCCGCGCTGACACAGTGAAAAAATCCACCACCTGCATGTGCGCTTTTCCCGAGTGGGCGGCAAAGGAACGTTCATTATCTTCGGCAATAAAGGTCAACATATAGCTAAAATGCGGAGCAACTTGGCGACGAATTTCACTGACTAATGCCTCAAAAATCCCTTGTCCACGGTAGGCTTGCTGCACCCAAATCGGCCCGTATTGGCAAGAGTTAGTCTTAGTTAATTTAGGCCCATCCCAATCGAGTTGCGGCAAACGATTCAACAAAGTGCGATAAATGGGCCAATGTTCGAAAAATCCCCAACGGCCGGCAATCACATAACCGACGATCTGCAGCTCAACCTGCGCCACTACGACCCAATGATGCTGCACTAATTCGCTCAATTCACTGTGGGAAAAAGCTTGCCCTTGCAGTCCCATATTGGCGGAAGCTAATTCGTCATTGAGATGTTTTTTCTCTAGCATCGCTAATAAATCAACATCTTGGGGTAAGGCTAATCTAATCTTCACAGTGTTCTCACGGCATAATGTTGGCTTTAGGCCCAATTTAAGGCCGTCAGTATACTCGGTTGGCTTAGTAGGCACAGCTAGAACAAGGTGCTATTTAGTGCCTTGATTTGCTAAATCCCCTTTTATTTCCCAAACTTAATGGATATCTAGCCCTAGTTAGGCGTTTGTATGTTGCCCGAGACCATCAATCCCAACCTGAGTTTACTTGATAGCGACAATCAGCAAGTGAATCTCACTCGCTGGATGCACCAATGTGAGCTAATCAACAGCTATTACAACGCTAACACGGTTTTTATATTCCAAAAGACCAGCGCCGGATTTGAGATCATTGTCAGTGCAATCACTGAAACAACACAATTTACCGCGGGTACTTTGTACCCCGCTGAGTTCGAACTTTTCCAACAAATCCAAAATAGCCAACCCGATGGCTTATATCACAACCTTGGCAGTTTTATGTTGGATGATTTACCACGGGATTTTGATGGCATTCAGCACATTCTCTCGCGCCCAATCGCTTGGCCCGATGGCAGCCAATTTGGCGCCCTGTGCGTACTCAACCCACATATGGCAGAGCCGCTAGCCAATGCCGCTATGCTCGAACCGTTTCAGATATTGCTGCAACAGGAATTGTCTCTGCTGTGCCAGAACCATCGCATTGAATCCCTTTCGATGCGCGATCAAGAAACCGGCATGCTCAATCATTATGGTTTTTTGATGATGGCGCCAAGACAGCTCAATTTAGGTCGCCGCTTTGGTGCCCATGCAGGCATCATCTTCTTTGAATTATTGAGTCCGGATAACGCGCCAGTCCCGCTTGAGGATAATCATCACAGGCTGTTGGGTAAGTTAATTCAAGATACGATACGGACCGCAGACGTAGCCGCCCACTACAACACCACGCAATTTGTGGTACTGGCCTTTGTCGATGGTGAACGGGATATTCAACATATTATGAAGCGGGTTGAAAAACTGCTTGAACAGCAAAATCATCTACTTAGACTCGATGCGAGCTACAGTTTTTTCACCCCGGAATCCAGCGCCAAACTCGCGCCCATGATGGAACTCGCGCGGGGTAAACTCGATTCAATGCAACCACCAAAGCCTGAGGTTGAAGACACGCCAGTTAAGCCCGCTATAGACTCAAGCTTATACGATAATCCCGCCGCAGATTCGGCGGCGCTTTAAGTTAATGAAGCAGTGATTTAACGAAAAACTGTGAGTTAGCGAAGCGATAGGTTAACCGAGCTTTGATTTAACGAAATGGCGATTTAACGAGTTTTGGGTTTAATTTGAGGCAGTACAAAATCACTTAGATTGCTCATCCTGGCGCTTCGCCCATTGGATAAACAGCACCACGGGATAGGGTGACATCAGGACCAATCCTAAGCCAATCAGGCTTGAGATCAGTAACATGCCGCTTATCTCTAGACTCCATTGCGTCAACATATAGAACCCAAGTCCACAAACTAGCATCAATACGCCTAACCAATGTAAAAACTTCAACAAATTCATAGTACTTTTAAATGTGTCCGACATATAAACCTCTTTAGATCTTTGATAAAACTTGTCACACTATGGCCATAACCATGGAAAAAGGAACCGTAACGATGTTAAAACAAACATTCATCTTAGGTGCGCTACTGTTGGGACTCACCGCCTGCCAAAGTACCGATATAGCCCAAAATGAGACCATTCCATTAGAGGGCAGCTGGCACATTGAGATGGTTCAAGGCCAACCGACTATCGATTACAGCCCAGCGCAAATCACCTTTGAGGCCGAAGGCAAATTACACGGCAACAACAGCTGTAATAACTTTTTCGGTCAATATACCCAGCAAGGCCAAGAGCTTAAGCTATCTCCTGCTGGTAGCACAATGAAAGCCTGTGTCGATGCGCTAATGCAGCAAGAGCACAAAGTCATGCAAGCAATGCCATTAGTGGCCAAAGCTAAGTTAGTGCAAGGTCGCCTGACGCTACTTAACAGCGACGGCAAGCCAGTGCTAGTCTTAAGTCAATTGAAGTAAGCCCTGTGAAGTAAGCTAACTGAAGTAAACTCAACGAGATAAGCTTCAGCAAAGTACAATTGACTCGCATAAAAAAACCGCCATTGGCGGTTTTTTCGTTCTACAACCAGCAACCGAAGACGACTAGACTTTAGCGCTTTGCTCAGCCGCGGTTTCGAGGGCGATATTCTGCTCGGCTAGCACGGCACTTTGCACCATATCGGCATTGTAGTGCTCCATATCCAATTCATCCTCAGATTTAGCAATCACAGTTGTCGCCACTAAATCACCGGATACGTTAACTACCGTGCGTGCCATATCCAAAATCCGGTCAATCCCAGCAATTAACGCCACGCCTTCCAAGGGTAAACCGACTGTCGATAATACTAACGTTAACATCACCAAACCCGCGCCTGGTACGCCAGCCGTACCAATTGAGGCTAAAGTCGCCGTTAAAATGATGGTGAGGTAATCTACCCAAGTTAAGTCAATACCAAAAGCTTGGGCGACAAAAAGAGCCGTCACACCTTGATATAAAGCGGTGCCATCCATGTTAATGGTTGTACCCAGCGGCAATACAAAACTGGAAATTTTCTTGTTCACACCTAAGTATTCGCTGGCGCATTTCATGCTCGCAGGTAAGGTACCCGCTGAACTAGAGGTAGTAAATGCCACAGCCATTGCATTACTGATCCCCTTGAAAAAATGTAAAGGATTCAGTTTAGAAAACATACTCAAAACAATACTGTAGAAGCCTAATACGTGAATAATGCAGCCAACGTAGACGGCAACAATAACCTTAAGCAGAGGGAGTAACATTTCAATCCCGTATGCTCCCGCCACCCAAGCCATCAATCCAAATACACCATAGGGCGCCAGCTTCATCACCATATCGGTTAACTTGTACATGGCTTCAGCAAGACTCTCGAACACTTTAATCGCTGGTTTTCCATGGTCACCGATCAACACTAAGGCAATCCCTAAGGCAACCGCAAAAACGATAACTTGCAAGATCTGACCGTTAGCTAACGCCGCGATAGGGTTGGTTGGGACTATATCAATCAGAGTCTGCATTACCGAAGGCACTTCCTTCGCTACATCAGAAACACCTGAGGGTAAGGGTAAATCAAGACCCGCACCTGGCTGGATAACATATCCAACGGCCAATCCAATACTGATAGCAATTGCCGTAGTACAAAGATAGAAAGTAAAGGACTTAAAACCAATCCGGCCCATCTTGGCAGTGTCTTCCATCGAAGTCACACCCACGATCAGTGAACAAAACACTAACGGCACAATCAACATCTTAATAATATTGACGAATAAGGTTCCAATCGGTTTTAACACCGTCGCTTGCTCACCTAATACTACGCCAACCGTAATTCCGAGCACCATACCGACTAGAATTTGTAGCCACAGAGGCACTGACATCCAGTAGGACCATGTACGGCCTAACATTGATGACGTTTGTTTTGACATGTTAATAACCTTGAATTTGAAATGAAGAACGGGCGAATGCCTATCCTTGGCTGGCACTAATTTATTCCCCAAATTAGCTGAGCGCAGAGTCTAGCATAACGGGCAAAAATCTAAGGATGATCTGTATCACGTTGATGCCAACCGCCGTAAAACCAGCCAAATATGCCAACGACATCGACCAACGCGACTGCATACTTAACCTTTATATTAAGCATCAAAATAGACTGTCACCATAACAGGTGCAATTTGCTGACGATAAAGCGCTGCAGGCGGTTGCTCACGTTCAATCAAATAACTCCAGTAATCGTCATCAAAACCACTGAAAATAAAGTCAGACTTACCCTTAGCTTTCAAGATCAACCACCACCAAACTAATCCCCATAAACCAAAGCTCAATAAAGTGAATACAAAGTGTAAACGATGATTAATTTTCTCATCAGCACCAAGCTCAAAGGCAGGTAAAACCTTAAGCTTATAGCGGCGTGTCGACTTAACGAATCCCATCATTAGCTCACTTAGTTCAAAAAGGGTACTAGAGATAAGCCTAGCAGATAAGACTTTAGTCGTACAAAAATCCGCAACAACAAATAATATCAGTGCCAAACCTGCCACTGCCGAACTCGTTATCCCACAATGTTCCATGCTAAAGTGAGCCACAAAATGGTTGTTCACTAAACAAGAGCGGTATTACTCAATAACCGCCTAGGAGTTGTTGTATGTTGATCCGTAAAGCTAAGGCTCAGGACCTCAGTGCCTTAGTCCAATTTAATCAGGCGATGGCCCAAGAAACCGAAGGCTTAGCCTTAGATGAAGTGACACTAACCCGCGGTGTGGGCACGCTACTTGAGAGCCCGCAAAAAGGGTTTTACCTCGTCGCCGAAATTGAAGGTGAGATAGTCGGCTCGCTTATGGTGACATTTGAATGGAGCGATTGGCGCGCCAAGGATTATTACTGGATCCAGAGTGTGTATATTCGCCCGCAAAATCGTCGCCAAGGCATTTATGGCAAGCTCTACAGTGAAGTCAAACAACTGGCCGAAGCCAATGGTGGCGCCGCCAGCTTCCGTTTGTATGTTGAGCAAGAAAACCTCGCCGCCCAGCAGACCTATCAAGCATTAGGGATGAAGCAGAGTTACTATTTAATGTACGAAGAAAAATAAGTGCTTCAATAGCTTATTCACAATAAAAAAGGATCGGGCCAATGGCACGATCCTTTTTTTACGAGTCACGATTCAGATTAAAAGCCTAACGCTAACTCCTCGTTAAGCTTCACTGCACTCGCAAAACTTAACGGAAGAAACCAAACAGAATCGCCGTCATCGCCAGTAAACCTGCAATGATCACTAAGATATTGCTGATACGGCCACGATAGGCTTTTAACGCTGGCACTTTATACACGGCATACATAGGCATCAAGTACAGGATAGCCGCGATAATTGGGCCGCCTAAAGCTTCAATCATGCCTAAGATACTTGGGTTGATCACAGCCACAGCCCAGATAGTGACAAACATAAAGCCTAGGATGAACTTGTCGATCTTAGTATCAGTCACTGATTTGCCGCTTGAACGTAACTGCTTAACAATCACCCCTTTCATGCCTTCTGTCGCGCCCATGTAATGGCCGAAGAAAGAGGACACAATCGCGATAAAGGCGATAAACGGACCAAAGTAGCTTACAAAACCACTTGAATGCACGTTGGCGAGGTAAGACAAAATCGGTAAGTTCTGCGCTTTCGCTTCTGCCAATTGGGCTGGTGATAACGACAGCACACAAGAGAACACAAACAACATCACAAAGCCCACTAACATCATCGAAGTGTTACGTAAAATCACGTCGGCTTTACGAGAAGCATTGGCGCCATGATCACGTTTTAGTGACACAGAGAACTGTGAAATCGCAGGAGAATGGTTAAAGGCGAACACGAGCACAGGAATCGTTAACCACACTGTACCTAAAAATGCACCCGCTTCTGGCACAACTTGTAAGGCATCCATTTTCCATTCTGGGATCAGGTAGATAGACATAAAGGCCAAAATACCCACCAGCGGATACACCAGTAATTGTGTCACTTTCAGCATGAACTTTTCACCCGCAACCATCACAGCCATCATACCGAGGATCAATACACCCGATAAAATAAAGCGTGGTGGCGAGGCCATACCTAATTGGTTGACGATAAAGCTATCAACAGTGTTAGTAATGCCCACACCGTAAATTAATACAATCGGGTAGATAGCAAAGAAATACAGTACGGTAATGGCCTTACCTGCGCCAACACCAAAATGCTCTTCTACGACTTGGGTAATGTCGCTACCGGGAATGCTTGATGAACAAACAAAACGAGATAAACCTCGGTGAGCAAGATAGGTCATAGGACCGATAATTGCCGCCATTAATACCAAAGGCCAAAAGCCGCCCATTCCCGCATTGATGGGTAAAAATAAAATTCCAGCGCCTACGGCAGTGCCAAATAAACTCAACATCCAAGTCGTATCTTGGCGAGTCCAAGGTAAGTGTTTCGTTGAATCTAGATTCTGTGTGCTTTGAGGTGTTCCAAGAACACTGGTCGCATCTTTTTGCATATAAAAGTTACCTTACGGTGTGACTAGCATAATAAATTCGCGCTAAGGATAACCAAAAAAAGCCCATAAAAGTTGATCTGACACGGCTTTATGTAAGGGAATTTCATAATAAACTGATATTGAGATCTAGATCGCTGATTTAATGTAATAAGTTTTCAATGCAGCAGCAAAAAACACACATAAAAAACCGCTTAACGACACAATATTTTCACCTCAAACCAAAGCCAGTGACATAGCATAAGCGCCGAGAAAAACACCGATTCGGAGATAAGTCACAAAAATCAGCAAAACATGATCCAGTACCGCATATCGATAGCTAGAGTCGATCAAGATCACATCCGCTAATGTTAAATTTTTACAAGTCGCTATCAGTTGTAAAAGCGTATAAAAAACGGCTCACTGCGGAACCAACGCCGGAGTGAGCCGTTAACGATTAACGCAAAAGCAGACTTAAGGTTTCTGTAACGTGAGCTCAGTGGTCGACACCACGGCTGGCGCTATATCGGCCTCTTTGAACAACAACGGACGGAAACTTTTCTCGCTTGAGTACAAGATACTTTGATCGGCAAACGCTGGCGTTAGGATATTACTCGACTCAGAGTAAGTTAAAATTCCCCGCGCCACTGGCCCTTCATCAGTAAAGTTCACAGCCATCATCCAGCTCGAACCGTAACGCACTTGATATCCCTTCGCCGTTAAGCCAGAACTCATCGCCTTGCCAGTAACCACGTCCATCACAGCTGCGTACTTGTGCTGCGGGATTAAAGTGTCGTCACCCGACAGACTGGTCGAGAACACGTTGAATCCACCCTCGGCATTGTGGCTACCCGGCCAAGGTAAACGCGACCCGCTTGGTGTACCGTCAGGCAGCGATTTCTCCACAAATTGCACCTCACCCAATGGCGCATCTAAGGTAAAACCCGCCGCCTCAAGATTCAGTGCACTGTGGGCTAAGGCCACTAAGGCGCTGCCATCTGTGGTCAAGGTTTTAGGTGTCGTCGCCGCATTGGCGGGATCGAATCCTTGGGTCAACATGGTCGTTTGGCTGAATTGGTGGGCAAACTCACGCAGTAAAGCACCGCCTTTGCTGTCGTTATCTTGCTTACCATTCCACGCTTTTAACGCCGTGCACGCCGAAGTGACATCCTTAGATAAACTCGCCGACACCACAACAGGCGTGCTGCCTTGGGCATCACACTGGGCAATCAAATCAGGCAGCACTAACTCAGCAAGATAACTGCGATTAGACAACACAGCCGCTTCGAGTTCTTCCAAGCTAAACTTGCCATCTGCCCCAGCCGCATCCTGCATTAAGCTCAAGCCCATACGCGTTCGCAGCGACAATTGCCCTGCTTCTGGTCCATACATGGGCGAGAAATAAGTCAGCGGTTCATTCAAGTTAGTCGACCAGAATGAGTCATTGGAGTTTTGCACAAAGTCAGTACGCTCAAGCTTTGGCGCACGGGCATAGGGTGTTGGGCCATCGAAACTAAACAGCGATGTGTTGCCGGGTAAAATCGTAAATCCGGCCTGCGCCTTAGCCGCTTTAATGTCTGGCGAGGTTTTTAACAACACCACTGCCGATTCAGACAATCCCGGGACTGTCGAGTCGTCGATGTAGAAAGCATTGCCCTCTTTATCGGCGTACATAGTGTTATTGAAGATAACGCCGTCGTAATCCTTGAAGGCCTGTTGGAACTCTTCTTTATTGGTCGCCATGTCCATCGCTAACCAATGGTCAACGGGGTCCATATTGCCCATGTTGGCGTCTTGGATCATAAAGGCGCTGCCATCATCCCAACCAAAAGGCGCTAAAGCAGGTGGCGCTTCAACCATAGGGCCTTTTGCCGTGGTGTAAATATCCTTCTCGGCCACTAACATGCCGGCAGGACCAGCATTCACCAGAATCGATACCGTCTCTTTGGTGATCGGCATTGGTTTGCCATCGAACAGATATTGCATCCGATCGCCCGAGACTAACTCTAAGTTATACATCACAAAATGTTCGGCGGTAGAGAAGGTATGAGTCCACGCTAAATCTTTGTTAAAACCGATATTAATCGGCCCGGGCATACCCACAAGCGAACCGCCCATCATGTCTAAATGCCCAGGGATCGTAATATGGGACTGCCAAAAACGCAGGTTACCCGTATGCGGAAAATGCGGATTACCGAGCACCATGCCTTTACCGTTCTCGGTTTTATCCTTACCTAAACCCCAACCATTAGAGCCTAATCCTCGGGGATTGGTCTCTGGCGTGGTGATGCGGGCCGCGCGGGCAATCAACTTAGACTGCATATCGGCCACAAATGCGGTTTGGTCTTGGCTGGGCGCAGGCCCTACGATACGCGGCATATATTCCTGCGCATCCCCCGGGTTAGCGTAAAAAATCAAATCGAGGAAGTTAGCTGCGCCCGGTAACAAAGCGATTGAAAACAAATAAGTCACCACATCCTCTGGCACTATAGGTTTCACCCAAGGCTGACCGCCACAGAAAGGTTCTGCCGTTTGTTTACCCGCTTCGACATCGGCAAGATATTGGTTATAACCAGAGGTAAAACCTTGGATCAGCGCCCGAGAGTTTTCACTAAACTGTGGCCATTTTTCTTCGGCTTGTGCTCTGATCTTTAACGCTTTGTAGGCAAAGTCAGAGATCAAGTTGCCGTTATCTTCCGCTGTGGGTTGGCCCGTAGTGAAGTCAATCGACGCATGGGGGCCAAAGTACATGGAACGCTGCGAGTTAGCCTTAATAAAGCCATCGGCTAACACACATAAATTGTCCTGTGCCTGCGCATAACCACTACCAAAACCTAAGCTTTCTAAGTTATCGGCTTGGATATGTGGCACGCCGTAGGTGGTGCGGCGAATATTGGCTTTGAGTAAACCGTTGGGGGCAAAAGCTTGCAGTTGAGTTTCGGGTTCGGTGGGCGTAGTGCTATCTTCGCTATCATTACAGCCGGCGAGTATTACACCGCAGGCCATCCCCATAGCGATCACGAGTTTGTTGAATTTCATTATTATTATCTCTTGGTTTTGGTTCCTTCAATTGCCTATCCCTGCCTCCATTACTGAAAGAGCAATAGACATATGTCGCTTCCTAGTCCCTAAGGCTGGCTATTGCCTCCCCTACTGTTGGCTTTTTACTGAGCTTCGCCGACGACTGTGGCAGAATAGAAAACCCAAACACTTAGACACCTCATACCATTTAAGCAATGATTCAAACGAGCGTCTACATTAAAAGCCGAATTAAATAACTTATATGCAACAAAACATTATCAAGATAAAAGTGGGTTCTAAAAACCCAGTAAAAATCAACGCGGCAACCAAAGCGATGGCACAACTGTTCCCTGACAGCATCATAGAAGCCAGCGGTATGGATGCACCTTCAGGTGTTGCGGCGCAGCCAATGACAGATAAAGACACTCGCCAAGGGGCGATTAATCGGGTGCACTACTGTCAACAGCAGGATCTACAAGATACTCAAGCCGACTACTATTTTGCGATGGAAGGCGGTGTCGATTGTTTCGACTTTGGCCCAGCCACATTCGCCTATATCGCCATTGGGCATAAAGACCAACTTGCCATTGGCCGCAGCGCAATTTTGCCTCTGCCAATGCAGGTTTATCGGGCATTAGAAGCAGGTGAAGAACTCGGGCATGTGATGGATAGATTGTTCAATACTGTCAATATCAAACAAAAAGGCGGTGCCATAGGTTTGCTCACCCACGGCCACGCGACCCGTGAAAGTAATTACACCCAAGCGATTATTCTCGCCATGGCGCCGCTATTAAATCCCGATATTTACGCACAAACTTGTTAGTAACATGTTGCAAGCGCAGTTGAAGCCCGCTAACTTAGTTGTGACATGCAACCAAACCCATTCGACTATGGCTCAAACAGACGCACCACCGACTCCAGATCCAGCTAAGCCTGTGACTCAAACTAAGCAAACGGCGGAATCAGGCTCATCCGCCCAACTCAGGCACTTATCTCGCTATCTGGTGAGGAATTTAGGCATGCTCAACGCCGCCTTTGGAGATTTGCCCCTCTCGCCAGTGCAAGCCCACGCCTTATTTGAGATAGGCAAGCAGCCGCTGACCATCAAAGAGCTGGCCTGCAAACTCAGCATAGATAAGTCCAATGCGAGCCGAGCCATTAAGCATCTGATTGATAAAAATCTTGCCCTGAGTCAAATTCATCCTCGGGACAGTCGCTGTTTAGTCGTACAACTTACGCCCGCGGGGAAGAAGTTACTCCTGAAATTAGATACTCAACAAAATCAATTATTTCAAGAGATCTTAGCCCAACTGACCCCAGCACAAACCTCACAAATCGAAGAGGCACTCATGTTATATAACCAAGCCGTACATAACGCCAAACACCAAAGTGGCTGTCACATTCGCCAAGCCACAGCCCAAGATGATGCCGCGATTGCCAAAGTCATCCGCGATGTCTCGGCTGAATACGGCTTAACCGCGGATAAAGGTTATAGCGTGGCCGACCCGACCTTAGATTGCCTCAGCCAGATTTACTCCCAAGCGGGCGCCAACTATTGGATTATTGAATTAGAGGGGCGCATTCTAGGCGGCGCCGGTATTGCGCCTTTAGCTAGCAATGAGGGTGTTTGTGAACTACAGAAAATGTACTTTATGCCTGAAATCCGCGGCAAAGGGCTCGCAACACGCGTAGCGCTAATGGCACTCGATTTCGCCCGCGAAACGGGTTATCAAAGCTGCTATTTAGAAACCACAGCCGCGTTAAATGAAGCCGTAAAACTCTATGAGAAATTGGGCTTTGTACATCTATCCGCTCCCCTAGGCAACACAGGCCACTACGCCTGCGAAATGCCTATGCTGCTAGAGCTGAATAAATAGAATACAAAGCGGAATTCAAACTGAAGTAACAATGCCAAACAGCCATGATTCAACTTGTTTGGCATTATCAATTGGTATCAACAAATGTTATTCAGCAAGATGATTTTAATTATCAGTCTTAGGGCATAGTTTTTCTTAACTTAATTGCATTAAAATATGGCAATTTTACCTTGCTCAATTTTTAATAAATTGAAAGGCATTTGATACCATTTTGTTAACGGCATTAAATAGGGAACATTATGCTCAGTTGGATTTTTAGTAATAAGAAACTCACTCTTCGGGAAATATGCCTAGATAACACACTTTCGACCTCGGCTAAAATAAAGAAAGTTGATCAATTTCTTGCCGATAGTGGAGATCTCAATTTTATTGATCTCAATATTTCGCCCTGTAACATATTAGTTCCACTATCTTGCCGTCCTCAGTCCGATTTAGTGCTTATAAAATACTTGCTCAACAAAGGCGCTAAAATCGAATGCAATGGTTTCAGTGCCTTGCATTCGGCTATTGAATATAATAACTCTGAACTCGTTACCCTATACCTAGACTCTGGTGCCAATCTTTACTTTCAAAATCAATACAATAATTGCTGGCTCAACTATCTATTTCATCCTAATCCGCAGTATATCTATCAGGATCATCAACGTAGAGATATGATAGATCTTCTACTTGCAGCTAAGTTAGACATCAATAAACCGGTGAGTTTTTGGACCAATGGTGAAGTAAACCACCCGCTAGAAATATTATATGATGAACGAAGTAAAGATCTATTTCTGCATATCATTAATAAAGACATCCCATTAGAAATAGGTAAATTAAGTCTAATTGGAAATATTATTTCCTCGAGCGGATTCTGGGGGATTGAAGCCTTTGCTCCTTTAGTAAAACGCTTTCCTGAATTTAAAAAGTCCCGTTATATTATGGCAAATGACAGTAGCTTCTGGGACGATGCCAATTTACTCGAACTATGCGTTTACGCCAAAGCGCAAGACTACACTGAATACCTGTTAGACAATTATCCGCAGCTCAAAGCAGACTCCCACGCCAAAAGTTTGGTCTATGCGGCATTGACCTCAGAATTTGACCTTAGGATTATCAAAAAACTGATTAAGGCCACCGTCGATATTAATCGCATCTATAGGATGACACCGCCTGATGCCGACCATTCCCCCTTGCTCAACCAATATCTTGATCTCGCTAAATTTACCGATGTAAACAAACGGAGTTACATCTATCAAGCCCTTGAACTCTTGCTCAAATATGGCGCTAATCCTAATGCCGAATTTGTGAATACGGGTAAAGCCTATGAGATGTTAGTCTGGTCGAACTTACGACTACTGATTTATCCAATGGTCGAAAACAAAACCTTTCTGCCCGAGTTCCTCGATCTGTTCCTGCAATATGGTATGGATATCAATAAAAAATTTGGTGCGGTGGATGAACCGACCTTACTCACCCTATGCCAGCGTGGTTCAGGTAAAGAAGATCAAGCAACACTTATCCAAGTGATGGAATATCTGCTCACCAAGGGGCTGGATTTAAGCCTCACCAATATCTACAACACTAACTATGTGTCTGCGGCGGCTATCTCCTGTCGAACCCAAATACTTGAATGGCTTATTAACCAAGGCGGGGATATTTTTACCCATTGCGGCCACGATAACTCACCCATTCTACACAAGGCGATTTCGACCTACTGGTGGGATCAAATCTCAGGCCCCATGCGGCGCAATACCGTGGAACTGTTACTACGCCACGGAGCCAAAATTGAAGAATTCTCAGTAGATGAGCAATTTACGCCACTGATGTGCGCCTGTTACTACGGCGCGCAGTCCTGCGTTGAGGTGCTACTCGAACATGACGCCAACCCCAATGCCATCAATGCCGAAGACACCACCCCCGCCCTTTGCGCTGTGATAGGCGGCAGTTCAATCGAGTTCCCCCGCTTTGAATCAACGGCGGTGCGGATCTTAAGACTTTTGCAACAATATGGCGCCAACTTAACAACTGAGAACTGCCGCGGTAATAGCGCGCTGGTCTCGGCTATAGAGCTGGAATATAAGGAAATTTTCGAAGCGCTGCTGCAAATAGCCTCCTACAGTGAAACTCAGCTTAAGCGAGCACTCGAAGTCGCGGAGCCAGAAAGCTATTTCAGCCGTCGCCTGCTGCAACATATTAATGGCGAAACAATGCAACAGCCGACTCAAGTTCAGGCGCAGACTGAAACTAAACCTATCCCAAATATGCAGACAACCGAGACGGCAGATGATAACGCTCCTGCTGGCCAACCAGATATAGTGTCTAAAAAGGCCAAATTAGAGGTAAGTAATGCGGCTTCAGATAAAAGCCAAATCCCAACGCTGTTTGATCTCAAAACCAAAGTGCAGAGCTTCTTTAAACTTATCGCAAAGGATCCCGATATCACTGTTGCCCAATTTAAAGGCATAGAAGAACAGCTCGATCTGCTGATTGAAAAACTGAATGATTTTAGCTTTTTCCGCAATCAGGCCACCCAAGCGGAGTTTGAAGAAAGCGTGCAGGAATATATTGATGATACGGTCGATGAGATAAACAAGTTAATCGAGGATGATTATCCCGCCCTAACCGAAGCCTTAGTCGATTCTGTCTGGACGATTTTGCAGTACTTTAGGGTTGATATCGAGATTGAAACCGTACTGAGAAAGCGCTTCTGGTAACTGTTATCACCTACTTTTATCACCTACTTTGGGCAGCGGTTCGCTCCTTAACTGCCAACGACAACGAGAACCAAGGCTAAAGCCCCAACTTTGGGGCTTTACTCTTTCGAGGTTAACGCTAACAAAAAGTGATACTTAGGATACTGACACGGCCGAAACTTAAATCGAAACTTAAATCGAAACTTAGACACCTAATCTTAATAGCTCGATAGCTAACTTCTGCCTATGCTTTGGTTAAGCATGAAACAAGGAGGTTTGTATGCCACGCCCTCGCAGCACTCAAATTAGTCTCGAAAACCCCACCTATTAAATCCTTTAGCTAGATATCAAAGCCTAAAACTAAAAGCCCTATAAACAAAAATCGCGTTAGACTCAGCTGTACTAGCTCTTCCTAACGCGATTTTCTATTTCACTTACCGCTTAATCACCAAAATCATCGAGTAGGATGTTTTCTGGCTCAACACCTAGGCTTTCAAGCATCTTAATTACTGAAGAGTTCATGATTGGAGGACCACACATGTAGTACTCGCAGTCTTCTGGTGCCTTAT
The DNA here is from genome assembly GCF_031932065.1 of Shewanella scandinavica. Classification (NCBI taxonomy): domain Bacteria; kingdom Pseudomonadati; phylum Pseudomonadota; class Gammaproteobacteria; order Alteromonadales; family Shewanellaceae; genus Shewanella; species Shewanella scandinavica. The sequence goes on along the minus strand of NZ_JAUOES010000014.1, from coordinate 110,800 downwards.
GATTCTTAAGATAATTCTCATAAATCACATTATGAATAAAGCCAGTGTAGCCAGTCCAATTATCCTCAGGCAATGGCTCAGATAACGCCACATGCCAGACGAAGTTGTCATTCTCGGCCGCTAGGGCATCGAAATCCGCTTGGTAAAACACTTCACGGGTCGAACGTGCGCCGTACCAGAAGCTCATTTTACGTGTGGTTTTCTTACTCTTAAGCTGATCGAAAATGTGTGAACGCATAGGTGCCATGCCCGCACCGCCGCCGATAAACACCATTTCCGCATCGGTTTCCTTCACAAAGAACTCTCCGAATGGCCCAGAAATCGTCACTGTATCGCCCGCTTTCAGGTTGAAGATGTAAGATGACATCTTGCCCGCTGGCACATTGGCCGATGGCGGCGTCGCAATCCGCACGTTCAGCATAATGCGGCCCTTTTCATCGGGATAGTTGGCCATAGAGTAAGCGCGCAACACTTCTTCGTTGACGGTAGAGACAATGTCAAACAGGCCGTATTTATCCCAATCGCCACGGTATTTTTCAGGAATATCAAAGTCTGCGTATTTCACCACATGGGCTGGCGCTTCAATTTGAATATAACCCCCCGCTTTAAAGCGAACATCTTCACCTTCGGGTAACTCAAGCAATAACTCCTTGATAAACGTCGCCTTGTTATCATTAGAGATCACCTGACATTGCCACTTTTTCACCCCAAAGATTTCTTCGTCGAGCTCAAGTTCCATATCGGTTTTCACTGAGACTTGGCAGGCGAGACGACACCCTTCTTTAGCCTCTTTCTTGGTGATATGGCCCATTTCAGTCGGCAGAATATCACCGCCGCCCGATTTGATTTTCACTCGACACTGACCGCAGGTTCCGCCGCCACCACAGGCAGACGGAATAAAAATACTCTGACTCGCCAAGGCGCCGAGTAACTTGTCACCCGCGGCAACTTGTATGCTTTTTTCAGCATCTTCGTTGATGCCAATCGTCACATCACCTGTAGCCACTAATTTCTTTTTGGCGATTAGAATCACTATCACCAATAGACAGACCACTAGCGTGAACATGCCTATGCCAATTGCCATTTCCATCGTATTACCCTTTTCTAGCTCTTTTCTAAAAAGAATCTGGTTTCACTTTCTCAATTCTTGGCTCGCCTACTGTAGCGTTACAGCGAGATCCCTGAGAAAGACATAAAGCCCAGCGCCATCAAGCCTGTTGTGATAAAGGTGATACCAATACCTTGTAAGCCTTCGGGAATCGCGTTGAATTTCATTCTTTCACGCAGCCCCGCCAGCAGCACAATTGCCACCGCCCAGCCAAAACCCGAACCCATCGCAAACACCACTGACTCACCGAAGTTGTAATCACGGTTCGCCATAAAGATCACCCCAGCAAAAATCGCGCAGTTTACTGTGAGCAAAGGTAAGAAGATCCCAAGGGAGTCATACAGGCTAGGAATGTACTTATCCAGAAACATTTCAAGGATTTGCACTAACGCCGCAATCACACCGATGAAAGTGATCAGCTGCAGGTAACTTAAATCGATACCGGGTAATCCCGCCCAAGACAATGCACCAGGTGCGAGTACTTTGACGTAAATCAGCTGGTTTAACGGCACGGCTAAGGTCATCACCACAATCACGGCTACGCCTAAACCAAAGGCGGTTGACACCTTTTTAGACACGGCCAAGAAAGTACACATGCCCAAGAAGAACGACAGCGCCATGTTGTCGATAAAAGTGGCCTGCAAAAATAGATTTATATAGTGTTCCATATCTGCTCCTTAACCCCGTTTCCGCTGGATCACATTGATAGTCCAGATCAGCACGCCAATCAGGAAGAAGGCGCTCGGTGGTAACTTGAACATTTCGTTTGGCAAGTACCAGCCGCCATTTTCAATGGTGGTAAACACGCTATGACCGAATAAATTGCCCGTTCCTAACAGCTCGCGTACAAAGGCAACGCTGATCAAAATCAAGCCATAACCTGTCGCATTACCCAGCGCATCGACGACCGCTAAATGAGGTGGATACTTCATGGCGAAGGCCTCTGCGCGGCCCATGATGATACAGTTAGTGATAATTAACCCAACGAATACAGAAAGTTGTTTAGATAACTCGTAGGCCACATCCTGCAGTACCATATCGACGATAATCACCAAAGAGGCGATAACCGTCATCTGGGCGATAATGCGCACACTGGTTGGGATAAAGTTACGGATGGCAGAGATAATCAGGTTGGAAAATACCAACACAAAGGTCACTGCGAGCGTCATCACCACAGCGGTTTGCATTGAGTTACTGACCGCCAGTGCCGAACATACGCCCAGCACTTGCATGGCGACGGGGTTATTGGCAAACACTGGCCCCGTTAACATGTCACGCATGGATAAAGTGTTGCTCATTTTGCCTCTCCCATCTCACCTTGCAATTCACCCTGCGCGGCCGACGCTTTCAGCTGATTGAAGAAGGTTTGAAAACCCTCAACCCCAAACCAAAACTCCATTGCGCGCTGCACGCCGCGGCCTGTCATGGTCGCGCCACTCACAGCATCGACACCGTGGACATCGCCTTCTTTAGCGCCGCCTTTAACGAGGCGCATAGCAAATTTGCCCTTTTCATCAAATAATTGCTTACCCTTCCACAGCGATAACCAATGGGGATCGGTCACAAAGTCGCCGATACCCGGGGTTTCGCCATGCTCGTACACGACTAACCCTTTGATAGTATTGAAATCGGGTTCAACCGCCACATAACCGTAGATCATCGACCACAGACCTTTACCGTAGAAAGGCACAACCACACTGTCTAACTTGCCGTTGGCATCGAGCACTTTAAATACGCGGGCATCGTTCGCACGGGTTTTAATCTTGGCGATGTCCTTTTTCGGTGCGCTTGAGGTCTCAGGATTAATCGCCGCCATACGCTCATCGAAATCGAGCACGTTAGCGTCAGAGTCCACCTTACCTGTGTCTAGGTTGATCAATAATGGCTTAACCGATTTAGCGAAAATATCTCTAAATTCAGTGCCCTGACCTAAGTTCACATCAGCGGCCATCAACACATAACGCTTCACTTCGTCACGTTTTTTGGCGACTTTACGTTCTTTCAATATGCCTGCTGTGCCTGTGATCATAAATGAGCACAGGAGACAGAGCGTGATGGTGAAGATCATGGTCCCCACCACTGTATCTTTCTTAAAGACCATGACGTTTTAATCTCCGTTTGATGTTGGCGCGGGCCACCAGATAATCGAACAGCGGCGCCCAAAGGTTGGCGAACAGAATGGCTAACATCACGCCCTCAGGCATTTTGGGGTTAGCGACACGGATAAGCACTGTCATAAAACCAATCAAGGCACCGTAGGCAAATTTGCCTTGGCGAGTGTAGGAAGTGGTCACAGGATCGGTGGCCATAAACATCATCGCCAGCGCAAAACCGCCAGTGACCAGATGCCAAGTCCACGGCATTGCCATCATGTCATTGCTGCTAGAACCGATGTAATTACAGATGGTTGCAGTCACAATCATGCCCAGCAGCACACCAAGCACAATGCGCCAGTCGGCTAAACGGCTGATCAGCAATAGTGAACCGCCGATCAAAATGGCTAAGGTGCTAGTTTCACCAATCGCGCCCACGGTAAAGCCAAAGAAATTGTTCCACCAGTTAGGATCGCTAAAGGCACTAAACCAAGAGTAATCGGCAAAGCTCAGCTTGCCCGCTGCGGTTTGTGCCAGTGCAGTCGCACCAGAGAAACCATCAACGGCAACGAGCTGTTTAATGGTTGCAACTTCAGAGGGATAGGCGAAGTAGATAAAAGCCAAGCCCGCCAACGCAGGGTTAAGGAAGTTATATCCCATGCCGCCAAACAGCTCTTTAGCCACAACCACACCGAAGGAAATCCCCATGGCCACCAGCCATAGCGGTGTCGATACTGGCAAGATTAAGGTAAATAGCAGGGCTGTAACGAAGAAACCTTCGTGCAACTCTTGGCCGCGAACCCGCGCAAATACCACTTCCCAGAACAAACTGGTCAGCAGCGCTGTCAGGTAAATCGGCAGATAAAAACTAAGACCATAGAGGAATAAACCTAATATCCCAGTGTCTTGGCTAAGGCCGCCAAACAGGGTATTAAAGATTTCTAACTTCCAAATATCTGGGGTCGATAAGCCACCCGCAAGCGCAAGCTGTGCCTGTAGGCCAATGTTATATAGACCGAATAAAATGGCGGGCAGTAAACACAAACCGACTAGTGTCATGGTACGTTTCACGTCAATCGCGTCACGCACATGCACTTTACCCTTAGTGCTGTGGCCACTGGCAATAACGAGTGAACGCAAAAAGCCCTTCATCGACTTACCCGTTGCGTAGTATTCTTCCTGTAAATCTGCGGCTTGCTGTAAATCAGGTTTTTTAACTTGCTTAGTCATTAACCTTCCCTCTCGATAACATCTAGACAGGCACGTAATTCTTTACCAAAGTCATATTTGCCGGGACACACAAAAGTACACAGCGCCAGATCTTCTTCATCTAACTCCAATGCACCTAAGGCCTGCGCCTCATCGGTATCACGCACCACTAAGTCTCGAACGAGTAAGGTGGGTAAAATATCCAGTGGCATCACGCGATCTAACTGACCAAAAGCCATCATGGCGCGAGCTGAACCGCCCTGATGAGTCGTAAACTCGAACAATTTAGTCGCACCAAACAGACGTGATGTTACGGCACGAGTGATGGAGAATTTGTCAGAACCACCGCGCACCCAAGGGAGAACATGGTGCTGCGAATCTTCGCTCAGTACTGACACTTGGTTGTGGAATCGGCCTAAGAAGTCATGTACGCCCGCCGCGGTATGGCCAGATAACACAGATCCCGATACCACGCGGTTATGGCCAGGTTTAATCTCATCACTGACTAAGGCACTTAGCTCAGCGCCCAATTGAGTGCGCAGTAAACGCGGGTTCAGCACGCTCGGGCCACCTAAGGCGACGATGCGGTCGGTATATAACTCACCGGTTTGGAATAACTTGCCGTAGGCAATCACGTCTTGATAGCCGATATGCCATACCTGACGCTCTAAACTCACAGGTAAAGTAAAGTGAATATGAGTGCCGACTAAACCAGCTGGATGAACACCGTCAAAACGGCGCACCTCAAGTTGCGGCAATGCCTCTTTCACAATCGCTTCGCCCTTATCCTGACACAGGTAAACCTTGCCCTCGGTTAAGCGGCTCAACACCAGCAAGCCAGCTTTAAAAGCCTCGGTTTGCTCGGCGATGATCAAACGCGGATCGGCGGCCAGTGGATTAGTATCAATTGCGGTAACAAAAATCCCTGCGGGCGTGCTATCGAGCGCAGGCACGCGCGAGAAAGGCCGCGTACGCAGTGCAGTCCATAGACCGCTTTTCACTAATTGCGCCTGAACGGTTGACCTTGCTAAAGCGGCGATGTCTTGATGGATTTCGAAGGAAATCTGTCCATCGCGGTTTTCGCCGTCATCACAACGAATGACAACCGATTGTAGAATTCGGCGCTCGCCGCGGTTAATCGCCACGACTTGGCCACTAGCGGGTGCAGTGAACAACACGCCCGGTGTTTTTTTATCTTCAAACAGGGCTTGGCCCTTTTGAACCCAATCGCCCTCTTCGACCAACATCGTCGGCTTAAGCCCAACGAATTCTTCACCCAGAACAGCCACTTGGGATGGCTTAGCACCGAGTTCAATGACCTGTCGCGGCTCGCCAGCAATCGGCAAGTCGAGGCCTTTTTTGATCGTTACAATTTGGTTTGAAAAATCTGCCATCACAAATATCAACCATGAAAAATTTTTAGATAAATTTAGGGTAGAGATTTGTTAACGCAGATTCCGATATTGGCGTCACATTCCGCTGCAAATTCGTAAGTTAGATACGTAAATTTACGCAATTTTGTGACACAGGTTCACTTCCAAACTCGCCGCGATCTATAAATGTAGTTTTATAACAATTTATTCATAAATACGTTATTACTGATTTAGTCATACCTAAGGTTTACAAAAATAAGCCAAAATCCCCATCTCAGTGCAGCAAAGCGATAAAACCGTTAAAAGCGCGACTCAGAGAACAAACTTCAACCAATGGCATGCCTCAAAAGGGCGCAATACCGTTTAGCGGGCTGGCTATTTTTAGCGCACTAACATTTCAACCTATGGTTTAACCTTTGCTTTACAGCAAAAGCTTGGTAGCCTCAAACTAAGAGAGTTTTCGTAGGAGAAATAGATGGAATACAGACGCATACCGCATTCTAATCTCGAGGTCAGCAAAATCTGTTTGGGCACTATGACTTGGGGCGAACAAAATACCCAAGCCGAAGCATTTGCACAGCTGGACTACGCCATAGGAAATGGCATCAACTTTATCGATACGGCGGAAATGTATCCCGTCCCACCTAAGCCCGAAACCCAAGGGGAAACCGAGCGTATTCTGGGGCAATATATCAAGGCACACGGCAACCGTGACGACCTAGTGATTGCCACTAAAATTGCCGCACCGGGTGGTAAGAGTGATTATATTCGCAAGAATATGGCGCTGGACTGGAACAACATCCACCAAGCGGTCGATGCCTCCTTAGCACGCCTCCAAATCGACACTATCGATCTTTATCAAATCCATTGGCCCGACCGAAATACCAACTTCTTTGGTGAACTGTTTTACGATCAACAGGATCAAGAACATCAAACCCCGATCCTCGAAACCCTAGAAGCCCTCGCCGAAGTCATTCGCCAAGGTAAAGTGCGCTATATCGGTGTGTCGAACGAAACACCTTGGGGCTTGATGAAGTACCTGCAACTCGCCGAAAAACATGGTCTGCCGCGTATTGTGAGTGTGCAAAACCCTTATAACTTGCTCAATCGCAGCTTCGAAGTCGGCATGAGCGAAATCAGCCACCGCGAAAACCTGCCGCTGCTCGCTTACTCACCACTGGCCTTTGGCGCCTTAACCGGCAAATACTGCAACGACCAATGGCCTGAAGGTGCACGCCTGACCTTGTTTAAGCGTTTCGCCCGTTACACAGGTTCGCAAATGGCACTGGAGGCCACGCAAGCCTACGTCGATTTGGCCCGCGAGTTCAAACTCACGCCAGCGCAAATGGCGTTAGCATTTGTTAACTCACGTCAGTTTGTCGGCTCCAATATCATAGGCGCCACCGACTTGTATCAACTGAAAGAAAACATCGACAGCCTAAAAGTCACACTATCGCCTGAGCTATTAGTGCGATTAAACGAACTGTCCGATAAATTCAGATTACCTTGCCCTTAGCCCCCGAATCTCAGCCCCTAGGCTTAGCCGGCGAGTCGTTTGAAAAACCAATAGCATCAGGCCAATACACCTGATGCTATTGATTTCATTCAGCTCAACGCCGCTTTCCCATTCTAAATACCGCCTCCTTGTCGCACCTCGCTTTAGGTTAACGGCAAACCATCTGACCCAAACTCTCTTGTACTGACCAAGTACAAAGCTATCGTATTACCCCCGTAAAACTCGCAGTAGCATACTCAGCCCGATCCCCTTCGACGGTCCTCCGGCAAAATGCGTCAGGTTACATTCGGATACAGAGTCCTGTTAAGAACTGAAATATAGTGGCGCCACAGTCACTAGACAGATGTCTTAAGGATCAAAAAATGAAAAAACTTTGCTTTGTAATCACAAGTGTTTTGATGTCGAGCCACGCGCTTGCTGAAAGCAATACCTACATTCGTAACGGTAATATCTATAGTCATCAAGATCAGTTCTTTGCTGGCGCAGGTGTTGCTACTGGCAGTCAATTTTATAAGGGTCAAGATCACCAAACAGGTATTTATCTCAATGGCGGCTACCACGGTGAGGATTTCAACGCCGATCTGTCCGGTATCAACTACCGCTTTTTAGGCACCAACGACAGTGCCGTTAACTTCAGCATTTTTGTGGTTGCCAATCCTGGCTTTGATGCCAATAACGCCGATATTTTAACTGGCATGAAGGATCGCAAATTCAGTGGCGATCTGGGTTTAAACGCCGACATTCATTTAGGCACAGGCACGTTATCAACCAAATTCCAACACGATGTGACAAATGTTTATGATGGTTTTCAAGCTGATATCACCTACTACCATCCAATAAATCTAGGCTTTGGGGATCTGGTGCCTTATGCGGGTGTGCACTATTTCAGTAAAGACTTCGCAAACTACTACACAGGTGTGACGTCATCTGAAGCCACTGCGCAGCGCCCTGCTTATCAAGCCGACGGCACCTTTGCTTATAAGCTGGGTTACGCTTTGGTTATTCCAGTCACTAAGCATTTAGACATTACTCAAGCCACTGGTTACTCGCACATAGCTGCCAACATGGCTGACTCTCCGCTAATCGACAGTAGCAACCAGTGGGTTACTACTCTTGGCGTGAGCTATAGCTTCTAACTAACCTGACGAGACAAGACCATGACATCGATCAAAAAAACGTTTTTATGTGCTGGATTAGCCTTGATGCTTTCAGCTTGCGCCACTTCATACGATACCGAAAAGCAATTTTGGTCTTTCGGTAAAGGCTTTGAAACCGCACAGATTGCACCCGATAGCTGGCAGATAAGCTTTGTTGGCAATACCAACACTGACCGCGCATTGGCCCGAAAGTACGTCATGCGTAAATCGGCTGAGTTATGCAAACAGGCTGGTTATAGCTACTTCACTTTCACTCGCGAACAAACCGATCGTGACGCAGTGGGCCAGTTTGGGGTAGGAAAAAACAGCAGTAACGACATTTTGTGGGGGAGTTCGACGATGAATCAAGAAACTTCTGTCATGGTCGAAGTCACAGGTTTACATAGCAAACCCGAAAATACAAACTCACGTATCTACGACACGGATTACATACTTAACAATGTCGATGTGAAAGGTTAATTGCGAATCAAACGAGCACCAGCCTAGCTCCTAGGCTGGTGCTGTTTTATCGCTACATCGCGACATTGCTCGCTTTGCCTGATGGTTATGCAGCGTTAAAATCCAGTCTTAAACTCTTGCCTTAAACTCTTGCCTTAAACTCCGCTTTAAAATTCAGCCTTAAATTCCGATCTAAATCTCCAACCCTAAACTCCAGCGTTAAACTTCAGCCTTGAATTTTAGTGACATGCGAGCGCCACCGAGCTCAGGAGCACGACCAATTCGTAATGGGGAATTCATCCAACAACCTATTCTGTCGACAATCGCCAATCCCATGCCATGACCGGAATTTCCACGGCTGTGCTGACCACGCACAAAAGGTTTAATCACCTGCGCAGACTCCAGTTCATCAATCCCCGGCCCGTCATCGTCAACGTGTAACCAGGTCGCGCCCTCCTCGACTGCCAACGTCAGCCGAATCTTTGCCTTACCAAAACGCAGCGCATTATTGAGCAAATTATTTACCTGCATTGATAAGTACTTAGGGTCTGTCTTGATCTTGAGCGCTGTGGGATAGGGAACCAGTTCAACCGAAAAATCGGGGTACACTTGACCTTGATACTTTTCGAGCAACCAAGCATTGAGTTCAATCGACTGCCAATCGGGCTGGATATTCGCTTCATCGAGGCGGGCATAACTCAGCAGCGTCATCACCAAGTCTTCCATCGTGTCTAAATCGCGGTTCAAGCGCTGGAAGTACTTCACTCTGAGCTGTTCGCTTTGGGTTTCTTCCAGCGCCTCAATACCAAATCTTAGCCGCGCTATCGGGGTTTTTAAATCGTGAGAAACCGCTCGACTGAGCAGTTTGTTATCATCGATCAATTGCTGAATACGATCCGCCATGCGGTTGAATTCACTTTCAATAGTGCCTATGTAAGACGTTTTACTAACAGGAATTCTCTGCTGCAACTCCCCCATGCCAAACGCTTGGGTCGCCTGACTGAGATTAACCAACTGACGGATCAAGGGCGACACCCACACCAACAATATCAGCACCACACCACCATAAAAAAGCATGGTATACAGCTTATTCAAGTCAAAGTTGCCATCGGTGGGCGTGACAATATCGGTATTGATGTTCAATACCTGCCCCGTTTTCGGCAGTAAATAATGCAAGGAGATACCGTCATCGGACTCCAGCAGCAGCGATTCTCCCGCATAAAACGCGGTTTTTAGATCTGAGGGTAAAACGAAATCGGCTTCACTCGCTAAAGAGAGTTGCTCTGAATTTAGCTGGTTCCAGTTTGCGATAAAACTTTGATTGTTAACGCTATCGTTATCGAGCGTTTGCGCCAGTGTGCCGCCCAGCAGTTTTAATGCGGCGAGGTGAGTGGCTGGGGTTTGCGTGTCATTATCAGGATCTAGCAGACTGGCAAACTCGCTTATCGACCAGCCTAGGCTGGCAATGGCCACCAGCACGACCAGCACCAGAGAAGTCATCAACTTCTTCATAAAGCTTGCTCACCTTCGTCGCGGCAAAAAAGGTATCCCTTGCCACGGATGGTTTTCACTTTATAGGGCTGACTCAACGCTTCCTGCAATTTTTTGCGTAAACGCGATATGCGAATATCAACCGAGCGATCTAGGCCGTCGTATTCAATGCCCCGCAGCTGAGCCACCAGTTCATTACGACTCACTATCGTGCCCGCCTTCAATGCTAGCAGCCACAACACATCGAACTCATTAGCATTCAAATCCAACGGCTGTTTATCGATAGTGACCGATTTTGCCGTCGCATTGAGTACCAGCGAATCAAACACTAACTGTTGTTTTTGCTCCTCATCACCCACGCGGCGTAACAGGGCCTTTATCCGCGCTAACAACACCTGTGGCCGGATCGGCTTTGTCAGGTAATCATCTGCCCCGACATCTAATCCGCGGATCTCATCCCCATCCTCAACACAAGCCGTCATAAATAGAATGGGCCCAGCATAAAATGCCCTCGCTTCCTTACAGACATCGAAACCATTCTTAACGGGTAACATCACGTCGAGTAACACTAAGTCAGGTATCTCTTCGGCGATCATCTCTAAGGCAAAATCGCCTTGGCTGGCAACCGTGACTTCGTAACCGTGATCCAGTAAATAGTCACTGATCCACTCTGCCAGCGAGATATCGTCTTCGACCACTAAGATGTGCTTTTCAACTGACATATTAGAATAACCTCCAACCTGACTGACTCTGTTTAGGGGCCTTATAAACCCAAGTCACCACCACTTTGACCTGCGCCAGTGGTTGCACGTCATCATTACGGATCAAACTAAAAGTCGCCGTTTTATCGCCTTCAAAACTATATTGGTATTCTTGCATGGCTTTGCCGCTCCAGCAGATTAGCTGGTGCTGGCGGTCAGTCAGTATGAGGCAGTACTCGCCGCTCGTCGGTGTTTGCCATCGAAACAACACATCTTGATAGCAAGTTTGCCCTTTATGGAGCGCAATGCAGCGCTCTGGGGTCGCAGTAAAAATCACCGAATCGTCCTGACCCCAAGCAAAAAAAGGCGCGTTCAGTAACACTAGCCATAAATAAAATCGCTTCATGCCCACGCCCCTAAAACACATAGCTGATAGAGGCATTAAAAAACGATGCATATCCGGCTTGATTAAAGGGACTGTCCGTCACTTCTTGGGATAACACATTGAAGCGATACATGGCCCGAAACACAAAATTTTCACTCAGCGGATAGGCAACACCGAGCTCCATGCCGTAGCTGAAAGAACTGCTCGGGTGATATTCGGGAAAGAGTTCAGTTGCTTCTTCTTTGCTGACACCAAAAAGATAACGATTCAAGGTGGCTGATGAGTAGCCTACGCTTCCCAATACGTGAAAATTCCAATTACGTACCTGCCAAGACTTACCCAATCTGGCAGAACTCTGAATACCTTGATCATCATAATAATCAGACACTAATCTGTACTGGAAAACGTAGTTATCGCCCCAATAACGCGTCGCACGAAAACCTGCGCCAATATAGAGCGAATCTTCCGACAATAGATAAGCATTGCGTCCAGCTTCATCGAGTGTGCTGGGGTCCACATCTGGACGAGACCATGAACCTTGTAAGTTCGCCAGTAACAGATCAAAGGACCAATCCTCTGAACTCCAAAGATTAACCCCAAGATTAACCCCATCCTGAGATTGGTGGATCATCTCAACAAACATGCCTTTGTACTGATACATGCCACTAATCAACAACGACAATTGCGCAGCGCCGGAATCGGTTTGCCGAACATCAATTTGATTGATCCCGTAAACACTCATACCCAGTTCAAAATCACCGCCGTCGGCAAGGCGATTTGAACCTCCGTTGACACTGCTGGCAATATCCGATGCGGCAGCGGTACCGGGAAGAATGCTGAGCGTTAACACAAAAAGCCAAAGAATACGCATGCCCATTTAATCCACATTTCTAGTCGTTATTTAGCGCTACATATTACAACAGTTTGTTAGTCTTTTTATCCGCCACTGCACAAGCCATTGCATTTTTGCGACGAAAATATCGTCAGATAAGAAGTACAGTCAGCAAAGCGCAAGGAAGTGAACTTAAGCGAGGGGGAAACTTCGCGCCTAATACGCTTATCCGCTGAAACGATTGAGGATGTAACTAAGGTCTTAAAACCTTCATGTTCGTCATTCAACATTAATCAGGATGATAGAATCCATAATAAAAACAAATTAATAGATTAAATCATCCCATCATCGAAACCGATTAAACATTCTTTATTAACAAAGGTTAACTAGACCCAATACTGACTATTCAAGTAGGGTCGGGTCACAAATTAGGATCAACTGTATCTCGCGCTCGACGACTCGTGCGACGCTAAGATAACTCTGACCCATAGAAGAATAATGACTCACTCAAGTTCCCCAACTCACAGAAAGTGGCTTTGGCTACTGCTCGGCTTGTGGCTGATTGTCATCCAATCGGTTGCGCTGTCGCATTCTGCTGAACACAGTTTAGAACATGAGCATGCCCACTGTTTCCTGTGCGATTTTGGTCATGAGCAAAATGCAGGTCCATCGTCTGTGCTTATGCCGCCGATGGGATTGCAGCAAGCTGAAAGTATCCCGCAGAAACCTTATCAACAACCGAGTTTACCTTGGTTACGTCACTTCAACGTGCGTGCACCGCCCTTACTGTCTTAAGCAAATTCAATCATTTAAAAAATCTATTTTTTTGCTTATCTAAAGGAAAGGCACAATGAAACTTGCACTATCTTCAATAGCGCTAGCAGTGGCTGGCGTGTGTTCACCGGTTATGGCCGCTCAATTACAAGGTCAAGTGACCGATCTGCAAGGCGCACCTATCGCTGGCGCCCTTGTCAGTATCGACGGTGGGACGAGCACAAGCACAAATCCACAGGGCCAGTATCAGTTAACTGTCGCCGACAATAGTCATATCCATCTCCACATTAGCAATGCCGATTTTAAGCATGTTGATAGGGATTTGCAGATAACCACTGGCGCGGTAACGCAGGATATTTCACTGACAAAAACGGCGATGGAAAACATTGTCGTGACCGCATCGCCGCTCGCCCGCTCTGCGCTCGAAAGCACTACGCCAATTAGTGTACTGACCGAAGATCAACTCAAGCTCAATATCGAGCCGACGCTAGGTGACACCTTAGAAAAACTGCCCGGCGTTCAAGCCTCCCACTTTGGCGCGGGGGCGAGTCGCCCCATCATTCGCGGCATGGGCGGTCCTCGAGTACAAGTGCTTGAAAATGGCCTGTCTGTTGGTGATGCATCGACGGTATCGGCCGATCACGCGGTAACAGCAGAAGCCGCCTCGGCGCAGCAAATTGAGATCCTGCGCGGCCCAGGCACATTGCTTTACGGGAACGGCGCCATTGGCGGTGTGGTCAATGTGGTGGATAAACGCTACCACGAGAGCCCAGTCGATGAGCTGTCGGGACAATTTGGCACTCGCTACGACACAGCCAGCAATGGCCGCACCTTTAACGGGGATATCGATGGTGGCAATGGTCAGTTCAATTGGCATGTAGATGGCACCCACCGCATTACCGACGATGTCGATATTCCGGGAAATGCCATTGCCAATCTGCCCGAAACCCATGGAAAACTGGCGAACAGTAACCAAAAACTCGACGACTATGCCGCGGGGGTTGGCTATACCGGTGACACGGGATTTGTCAGCGTGTCCGGCGCGCGTACTGAATCGAATTACGGTATTCCCGGCCGCGGCGAAGCCGATGCGCCCGACATCACCATAGATTTAAAGAAAACCGCATGGCAACTGCACAGTGGTTTGTTAGATCCTTTTGCAGGCTTCAGTAAACTGCGTTTTGATGCGGGCTATACCGATTATCAACATGCTGAGGAAGAAGATGGGGTTGCCGGCACAACTTTCTTCAACAAACAAAGTGAAGTGCGCTTAAGCCTTAACAATCATCCTTGGGGCGAATGGCAAGGCACTATGGGGCTGCATGCTGTGCACCGTGACTTTGCCGTTGAAGGCGAAGAAGCGCTAACGCCAGACAGCAAAACCGATACCTTAGCCGCCTTTATCGTGCAAGAACGTAAGGTCGGAGATTTTCGCTTCGAGCTTGGCGGCCGCTTAGAGCATTACCGCTTAGCGCCAGACAGCATGACGTTAGACACACTAAATGGCGAACAAACCTACCAAGCCGAAGACCTAGTCGATAATGATCTCACCGTATCAGCGGGCATGGTGTGGGACTTCGATCCTGCCTATAACTTGGGACTATCGCTCACCCGCGCCCAACGTTCGGCCACAGCCGAAGAGCTTTACAGCTATGGTCCCCACGATGCCACCCAAAGCTTTGAGCTTGGTTCGCAGTTCAGCGTTGAAAATGGTCAAATCATCACTAATAGTGGCAATAACGATAAAGAGGTCGCCAACAATATCGACTTAACCCTGCGCAAATTAGAGGGTGCGTGGACAGGCTCATTGAGCATGGCCTACAACCGAGTCAATAATTTCTATTACGAGAAAAATACGGGCTTAATCGCCTCTGACATAATCAACGGCGATGCTGAAGGTGATTTACCGGTTTACCAATACACCCAAGGCGATGCAGAGCTTTATTCCCTCGAGGCCCAAGCCAGTATCCCGTTCAACGATACTTGGTCATTGGATATGTTCAGCGATTACACCCGCGGCAAGTTGATCGATGGTGGTAACTTGCCACTTATTTCGCCCATGCGTATCGGTTCAATTTTAAACTTTGACCAACAACAATGGCACGCTGAAGTCGGCGCAATTGGCTATGCTAAACAAACGGATACGGCCGAAAATGAAACCGAAACAGCAGGCTATGCGCTAGTGAATGCCGCCGTCACCTACCGTTTATATACTTCTGCGGGTGACATGCTGTTCTATGTCAAAGGCACAAATCTACTCGACCAAGACGCGCGGCCACACACCTCGTTACTCAAAGATTACGCCCCACTGATGGGACGCAACTTTATGTTAGGTGTCACCTATAACTTCTAAAAAAAAGTAGTTGTAAAAGACAATAAATGAAGCCCAAAGCGAAGTCCTAGACTTCGCTTTTATTTTTCAATTAAACAGCGCGTACCTTGAACTGCTGCATGGTTTCCCTTAATGAGTTGGCCTGCTGAGACAATGACTCACTGGCTTTTGCAGTTTCATTGGCGCTGCCAAGTACCAATTCCCCTGAATCTCGAATCTCATTAATACGCTCACTGATATCCTCAGCGGTGACGGCTTGCTCCTCGCTTGCGGTCGCGACTTGAGCATTGGCCTGAGTCAGTTCAGTTAAGGCATCTAAAATCTCAAATAGGTGCTGCTTGGCTTGATTAACGAGCAATGACGACTCACTGATTTGCTTGTCGTTATTAGCGAAGGATTCGACTGAGGACTTAGCATCTTTCACGAGTGTTTGGATAAGATCGCTGATCTCCTGCGTGGCGGTTTGGCTACGAGTTGCCAGCGCCCGCACTTCTTCGGCGACCACAGCAAACCCACGTCCTTGATCTCCCGCCCGCGCCGCTTCAATCGATGCATTCAAGGCCAACAAGTTCGTCTGCCCCGCTATCGCATCGACTACAGAGACAAAGTTGAGGATTTTTCCGGTACTCGCTTGAACCTGCTGAATAAGTTGATTCGAATACTGGGCGCTGGCGACTAACTGTTTGGAAATTTTTTCGCTCGCATCGACAACCTCGCAACTTTCTTTCACCTTATGCTCGGCTTGTCCCGCTGAGTACGAAGCGGTTTCGGCACTGCTCGCCACTTCAGTGATCGTTGCCGCCATTTGGGTCATAGAGGCGGCGACTTGGTCGGTATTATCTTGCTGCCTCAACATGGCCTCACGGTTGTTCTCGGCCACCGCATTAAGCTCAGTCACCATAGAGGCAATTTCTTCACTTCGAGCAATCACTTGGCCGACGGTTTTACTTAAGGTCCACGCCATTTGATTCATACTGACGGTGAGTTCGCCCAGTTCATCCTTAGAATCGACGCGCAGCTCTTGGTTAAAGTTACCCTGTTCCATCTTAGCGGCAGAATTACGTAACCGATTGATAGATTTGACCATGTATTGACTGCAAGCGATACCAATCAATAAGCCTATGACTAAAGACACGATAGAAATAATCGTTAAGCCATAAATAGCCCTAAGCTCTTCGTCCTCAGTCACAGAAACCGCGGTTTGAGTCATTTGCTCTAAACGCTCAACGAACTGACTTAGCTCAGTATTAAACTCGTTTTGCGCAACCTCTAAGGATTCAACCCGCTTAGCTAAAGCGGCTGGTTCTTCTTTTTGCTGGATACCTGTGATGACAGTAGCAAGTAAAGCTTCATAGTCACCAAAACGTTGAATAATCGTGCCAATATCTTGATTTAACTGCTGCGTTTTTTCATGTAATAGCGGATTTTTAGCCTCTTTTAATGCCACATTGAGCATAGACTGAGTCGAGAGTAACTCCTTATTAATGTCTTCTTTATGCTGAATAACATCCGCAATAAACGCCGCTAAAATGGGCTGACTCGATGCGGCTTCAATGTCCGCCGCACGAAACGCTTTTTCTAAAATGACTGAGCTTTCGAGCTGCTTAATGGTAACGTCGGTTGATAATCTCACTAATGGAATATTTTCCTTTGCAATGCCTTGGATTTCCTCAGAAACTCGCTGCATCTTCAGCAGACTAAAACCAGACAAAATCAGGATCAGTACTAACATCACCCCAACGAGGGCGATCATCTTATGTTTAATCCGTAAATCTTTTAAAAACTGCACCATAAAACGGGTCTCCAACAAACACCGATATCAAAGGACGTCCCATTGAGAATAGTCGCAGTTTTCACTTTAGGTGGTTGAATTGAGCCTAAAGTATTAGCTGAATTTAAAAGAAAAACTTAAACATTAGAAAAATCGCATTATAGCTAAGCTCGATGATACGTTAGAAAGTCAAAACCCGTTTAAGGCGCGCGAAATACCAGAGGGCAGAAGTTTGAACAAACGTTGGTGAAATTAGACGCTCAATACCGCCTTCCAATACCTACACCTCAACAAACCGCTAAAACTTGCATTAACATGGCAGATCACAGAAGATCCCTTGGCCTTTTTCATTGCCTTTAGCCTCATCTATGACTCAAGCTGCATCGCCTACGCCAAATACTGTGACTCACACAGCGACGAATACTGTTACCTCACATCCTTCGGCAAGTGCCTATCCTGATGCCTCTGCGGTTCTTTGTTCATTAGAAGCAGAGCAGCGCAATGCTAAAATTAGGTCGCAATTCCCAGCGTTAAATCAACTGCTTGATGGCTATCCCTTGTGTTATCTCGACACCGCAGCCACCAGCCAGAAACCGCAAATGGTGTTAGATGCCATGGCGCAGTTTTACGCTAACGACAATGCTAATGTACACCGCGCGGCGCACCAGTTATCGGCGCGATCGACCTTAAGTTATGAAAAAGTGCGCGATCAACTGCAGCTATTTTTAAAGGCCGAACGCCGCGAAGAAATCATCTTTACCCACGGCACCACAGAATCAATCAACTTAGTCGCCTTTGGACTCTCTGCACACGTCAACGCTGGTGATGTGATATTAATCGACGCCGCCGCCCACCACGCCAATATCGTACCTTGGCAGGAGCTGGCAAAACGCACGGGCGCTGTGATTAAGCCAATCCCTCTCGATCAAGCTTGCCGCTTAGATGTCAGCGCCTATAAAACCTTGCTCGAGTTAAAGCCAAAAATCGTCGCGCTTTGCCATGTTTCCAACGCCCTAGGCACAGTCAATCCCGTGGCTCAGTTAGTTCAGCTAGCAAAAGCCCAAGGTGCAATAACCTTAGTTGATGGTGCGCAAGCAGTGGCGCATTTAACGCTGGATGTGGCTGAAATCGATTGTGATTTTTACGTTTTTTCGGGGCATAAAATGTATGGTCCGACTGGCGTTGGCGTGCTTTACGGCCGTTTCGACGCTTTAGATAATCTCGCGCCACTATTAACTGGCGGCGAGATGATTAAACGCGTGAGTTTTGAGGCGACAGAATTTGGCAGCCTACCGAATCGCTTAGAAGCGGGTACACCGCCGATTGCCGAAGTCATAGGTTTAGGCGCGGCCATTACATTTTTACAAACCGAGCTTACACCGCAGGTTCAAGCTTATGAAGCTGAACTGGTTAACTATTTGCAAAGCCAATTGCGCGCGCTCGGTGAAGTGCATTTATACGGCGCCTTTGATGATAATATCGGCGTCGTCGCCTTTAATCTTGCCGATGAACATCATCAAGATGTAGGCATTTTACTGGATCAACAAGGGATTGCCGTGCGCTGCGGCCATCACTGCGCCATGCCATTAATGCAGAGTCTGAATCTTAAGGGCTGTTGCCGCGCCTCTATCGGTATCTACACCAATAAAGACGACATCGACCGCTTTATTGCTGCGTTGGCCTCGGTAAAAGATTTGCTGCTGTGATCAGGTATTTAGCCACTGAACCACGCGACTCATGCGCTCAAGATAAGTTACGCTCAAATAAGTGAGACAGGATTTAGCCCTATGACAGATTCGACTATGCCTATGCCAAGCGAGGCCGATTTTCACTATTCAGTGCAAGATGCCGAGACCTTGCTAGCGCGTTTTACCAAGGCACCTAACTGGCAGGAAAGATATCGCCAAATTATGTTGCTAGGGAAAGACTTACCGAGTTTAAGCCCAGAACTTCGCGTCGAAGCCGCTCAGGTAAAAGGTTGTGAAAGTGATGCGTGGATTTATCATCTCGAACAGGCTGGCAAACACTATTATTTAGCCGACAGCGATGCCCGCATTGTTAAGGGATTGATCGGATTATTGCTTGGCGCCTGCCATGGCAAAAGTCGCGCTGAGATCCAAGCATTTGATCCTACAGCTTACTTCAAACAATTGGGGTTAGAAGGTCAGCTCAGCCCATCACGCACCAACGGCCTTAATTCACTCGCAAAAGCCATGCTTGAAGCCACTCGATGATCATAACCTTAGGGTTTCATTTTCTGGCAAAAGTACTGGCACAAACGATAATGAACACAGCTCTGCAACAATAAATCATCATCACTCCAACCTAGGGGAAAAGGCCAAAAAAGGGATTTAATCAAAGACTTCTACGCCCTAAAAAGGTATAAAGAAGTTACATTTGCGTTATTGATAGGAACCGAGCATGCCCATCAAGGCAGTCAATCACCACCGTCGTACTCTTCTTAAAGGTCTTGGCGCAGCAACACTATTAAGTCCACTCGCCAGTATGCCAAGCTTTGCCGCCAAACCAAGGCGGATATATGTCGATGGTTTATCCTTCCTTCCCGATGACTTAAGTGATGTAACAGCCTCTAAACTCGATGCTTATATATGCGATATTTCGGCGATTGAGACCATAGAACAAGCCGATGGCACTCAAAACTACAAACGCACTTATAAAGCCTGCATGGAAAGCATTAAGCAGGCCACTAAAAGGGTGAGCGATCATCCCGATATTTTACTGCAAGGCCTGAGGGGGCGCGATATTCAACGTGCCCGCGACAGCCAACGCACTGCGGTATTCTTTCAAATCCAAGGCGCAGATTGTGTCGAAGCAGACAGTGAAGCTAACCAGTGGGCACGGGTTGATGAATTCCATCAACAAGGGCTGCGCGTATTACAGCTCACCCACCACTATGGCAACACCTTCGCCGGCGGCGCCTTAGACAGTGATGCCAATGGCGGACTCAACAAGCCGCTCACCGCCCACGGACGCGAACTTATCGCCAAACTCAATCATTCCAATATCTTGGTCGATGTGAGTCACTCCAGCGCCCAAACCGCTTTAGATGTCGCTAAGATCACTAAGTCTCCCATAGTGCAGAGTCACGGTGCAGCGCGGGGCATAGTTAACCATGCCCGTTGTTCACCCGATGAAGTGATCCGCGCCATCGGCGATAGCGGCGGCGTATTCGGCGTATTTATGATGAGCTTCTGGCTCACCAATAATGCCGTGCCCACGATCGATGACTATATTCGCCAACTGGAATATGTGTCGCGTGTCGGCGGTGTGGATAGTGTGGCAATTGCCAACGACTTCCCGCTGCGTGGCCAAGAAAACCTACTGGCACTCGGTAATGACAACGCCAAAGGCATTAAAGAATATCAAGAATGGTGGTACAGCCTGAGGGCAAAAGGCGTGCTAGGTTTTGATGCAGAGCCAAGGCATGTCGTGATCCCCGAGCTAAATCATATCGATCGCATGAGCCGTATCGACGATGCCTTAGCCAAGGCACGCTTTAAAGCCACCGACCGCGACCGCTTTATGGGTGGCAACTGGCAACGCGTGCTCAATAAAGTACTACTGTAAATAGCATTGTTTTATCGCCCTGTTTAATTTACGTTGTCGAAAAATTTACGGGCTTATCTGCTCGCTTCAGTCTTGGATATTCTATGCTGACCACACTCGCCATTTTCAATTATCGCTCTCTGCGTGAAATCGTCTTGCCCCTAGGGCAACTCAATTTGATCACAGGGGCAAATGGCAGTGGTAAATCGAACCTATACAAGGCGCTACGTTTACTGGCACAAACGGCGCAAGGCGGTGTCGTCAACGCATTAGCCCAAGAAGGCGGACTCGACTCCAGCTTTTGGGCGGGGCCAGAAAATTTCACCAAAAGCATGTTAGCGGGCGACACAGCCATTGAAGCCACCGTCAGGCAAGCGCCAAAACGCTTAAAGCTCGGCTTTGGCGGCGAGGACTTTAGCTATCTTATTGAACTCGGTTTACCTGAACCCGACGCTACTACGCTGTTTGGCTTAGATCCACAAATCAAGCGCGAAGCCATTTGGAACGGACCTAAGTATCGCCCCTCTACAGTGTTAGTCGAGCGCCGTGGTCCTATGGTGAAAAGCCGCAGTGCTGATGGAAAAGGCTGGATAATCTTAGGCGCCCACCTGCAAACTGGCGACAGTATTTTTACCGAGCTTGCCGATCCCGAGCGCTGCCCAGAAGTGCTCAAGCTTCGCGACAGTATCCGCGCGTGGCGCTTTTACGATCACTTCAGAACCGATGCCGAAGCCCCTGCACGGCGACCACAATTAGGCACGGCCACGCCGGTATTGCACCACGATGGCCGTGATTTAGCCTCGGCAATTCAAACCATTTTTGAGATAGGCGATAAATCGGCTTTCGATCATGCGGTGAGCGATGCGTTTCCCGGTGCTAAGGTTCGAATCGAACCTCAAGCGGGCGGCATTTTAGTGCTCGCGTTTCATCAACATGGTTTATTAAGGCCACTCAATGCCAGTGAATTGTCGGACGGCACCTTGCGTTATTTGCTGTTAATCGCCGCCCTACTGACCCCAAGACCGCCGGAGCTTATGGTATTAAACGAGCCAGAAACCAGTCTGCATCCAGATTTATTGCCCGCGCTGGCACGCTTAATTGCTAAGGTATCAGAGGAGTGTCAACTATGGGTGGTATCCCACGCCAATCGGCTTATCAATGCCTTAAGCCAATTTGAACACTGCAATACCTTGGCCTTAGACAAAACCTTAGGCCAAACGCAGATCCAAGGCCAAGACTTGCTCAATACGCCCAGTTGGCTATGGCAGAATCGTTAGTCGGCGGTGCTGGTGCTAACGCGATTGCCCTCATCAATCGTAAAATACCGCGAGCCATAGGGTTTCTGAACTTTTAGAAGTCGAAGCGACGCGGTGTTTTTGATGGGGCACAATCGTTAAGTAATCACCTGGGGTTAGCGTTACGGGTTCACCTTGTTCAAATTCAAGCGTCGCCTCCCCTTTAAGTAACATCACCCATTCATGCTGAGTTTGATCGTACCATTGACCGTCAGGTAGATACCCAAACCACCTGAAGATGCAGGATTCAGCGGGAATTTAACACACTTTAGGCAAGGCGGCTATTTGCAGACCTAGTGGACTAAGTTAAAAATAGCCAACACGGCATAAAGTGCGTTAAAACCCGCCGGGACGGAGCGCTTAGGGCACTCCACTTCCGTGTTGCATCAATTCAGAAGGTGGCCGACATTCTGTCGTTGATGCGCCTTGAATTGAAGCACCCTAAGCGCTCTGAAACTCGTATCTTCAGGTAGCTTGGGTATATTGCCCATTAGAGACGATGCGATCTATGGTCACAGTGTCATTACCCGCCAGTTTTTCAAACACTTCCGCCGATAAATCTGTGGGTAATTTTGCAAAAAAGTTATCAAGCATTTTGTGTTTATTCCTCTGCTTTTATTCGCTCTCTCTGCTGATTAAACAGTATTTTTAACAATCAAACATTGAGAAACGAAACCATTAACCGCTATGATATGCGCACTGAAATACTCAAGGGCCATGAGTATCCATCAGATAAGCTTATTGTTTTACATATGGATATGGAGATTTCCCCTGATGTCGTTGTTTCGCGCACTCAAAGCCAAGTTATTCCCCTCAAGCCAAACTAGCCGCGATCCAAAAGACATTCAGCTTCAAACTGAATCACCTGTAGCCTGCCAAGAACAAGCGCTAACTCAGGCGCCGTCAGTCGCTGTACCGCAATTCCAGCGTCACTTCAGCTTAAAAATTTATGCGACAAAGGCAGACGCGAGCGCTTGTGAAGAAAATGCCGACCACAACTTAACTCTCTATCACTACGATGCGCCCCAAGCAATAGAACTCTTAGGCTGGGAAAATGCTAATGAATGCTGCGAATTTCATCATACCGAATTTGACCGCCTTGAAATGGGCAATCAACTCCCGTTTCCAGAGCAACATTTTTGGCTCGGCACAGAAAAAGTCTGCAGTATCACAGCTAAAAAGAACCACCAGGAAACCACATTATGGCAGGTTGAACTTAACAATCGAGATGCTCTGTTAATAAGCCACTTTACGCTCGATGCAGACTATAAAGTACAAGGCGACATTCAAGATTACGCCAGCTTAACTGGCCAACTACATCGCACTTATCATCAACTCGATTCTGAAGACGGCGCGGGTATGCTCAGAATTGTCACCCAAACGCCCAATCTCACAGAAGCCGTTGACTCAAACTACTTTGGTGAACGTCATGGCGTTTCCCGCCAGTTCGACGCTCTGGGGACCTTGTTATTTGAAGGTAACTTTATTAATGATCAACAACTTGGACAGCAAGCTTGGTATGATCATGAGGGCAACATAACCCAGAGTGAAGAACGCAGTACGAGCGGCATATTAGTCAAACGCTATTACAGTAATGGGCAAGTCAGAGAGGATGCTGAACTTGATCGTGATGGCAACTACGTCAATACCTTGAGTCGCTATTATGAGTCAGGCAAACGCTGGCTGACTCGACCTATGCTAGCGAATAAAATCCACGGCATTGAATATATGTACTATGAATGTGGCGCCCTTCAGGCCGAACTGAGTCACGAGCATGGCAACTTAGTTAAAGAGGTATGGTTTCATCCTAATGGTCAGCTCAAACAAAAAATACTCGTCAATGACGCGGGCAAGAGCTTTGAAACCTTTTTTGAAAATGGTCAATTGTCATGGCGTGAGCAATTTAATCCGCAGGGGCTTATCTATGGTATTCGCCAAGAATGGCACCCTAATGGACAGCTCGCATTACAACTTAACTTCGACAACGGTCTCGCACAGGGAAATCGTGAAAAATGGTACGCCAATGGCCAGCTTGAGGCAAAAATCCCATTTGAACAGGGTAAAGAGCAAGGCATGGCCTACTGGTATCATGACAATGGCCAACTGTCTCTCGAAATGTACCTAGAGAAAGGACTCAGGGAAGGCCTGTTTAAAAGCTATTACAAAAGTGGCGTGCTCTCGGCTGAAGGCCAATATAAAAATAACCTCTCGGTAGCCCCCTTTATCGAATATTACGAAAACCAGCAAGTTCAAATGTATTTACCGCACACCCAAGGCAACCGTGATGGCACTGCCCGCTGGTTTTACCAAGATGGCACGATACGCACTATCTCTGAGTATGAAGTGCGCGACGGCCAAGGCTACCTCAGAGAATCCAGTTTTTATAACAAAAAAGGGGTCCTCGAATCCTATCAAAGTCACTCAAATACCCGCTGTGGCTATCATCTTGAGAATAATCAAAGGGAATACTATCAAGATGGTATTGCCGACACTCGCATCGAATACTATGAAGATGGCACTATTCGCTGGTTACTCACCCGTACACAAGGGGATTTATTTAGCTCTAAATCCTTATCACCTCAAGGTTTAATTTTAGAAACTGGCACAATCCAAATTACCGATGGCCGTTACCTCGATGTTGGCCATTGGCAACGGTTTACGCCCCAAGGACAAGTGTATCGTGAAGTTTGGCTAGATGAAGAAGGCCAACTGATAGAAAGTCGTCACTACTTTGATGCTAATCAGCCTCTATCGACTCAAGAAGATGACGAAGCAGAATGGGATAACGCAGAGCCCCGTAATTATGGCTATGATAATTGCGACATCAGTGACTATGATGAAAGCGAAGACGAGAGCGATGACTTTGATTATGATCGTGCTGATTGGGAAAATGACGGGCTAAACCAGCGTTCAGATAACCATGGACATAGCGCTAGCCATAGCAACAATAGCGCATATTTGTCCCGCCACAAGTATCACAGACCCGATATCGCAACGAAAAAAGCACAAGCCACAGCGGATGTCGACGCTAAAGAGCCGATATTGTCTTATCACTTAAAATTTGACAACGAAAGCAAGCTCTATGCAATGAAGCGCTATCATCCCAATAGCCACATTGCCGAAGAAGGTAATTTACAGATCCAAGGAGAAGAACAATTCTGGGTCGGTATCCATAATCAATACGATGAGCAAGGTAAGCTCAAGCTCTCCGAAACCTACACTATGGCAGGAGAGCCGATAGAGCACACCACCAGCACGAATGCGATATTGTTAAATTAATCAAATTGATATGGATAATGTCAGTATCAATAGATATGAATGATGAGTATAGATAATGTGGTAAGCCCTGATTTAAATTGGCTTACCTTATTTGTCTTACTTACCTTAATCACCAACTCCATTGAAGTAATAAAAATCTAGTTGCAACACTAAAAACTAAAGTGCAAAAGTGGCGATGGTCTTTTGAATACCGACGACATCCGTGCCACGCTTGAGTTCTTTAACTAAAGGTTCGCTCTGGCCTGAGATCCAGATTTTAAGCTCAGCATCTAAATCAAAATGGCCAGTGGTTTCCACTTCAAAATGGGTAATGGATTTATAGGGTATGGAATGGTAGGTGACCTTCTTGCCAGTAAGCCCCTGCTTATCAATTAAGATCAAACGTTTATTGGTGAAAATAAACAAATCGCGGATCACTTTGTAGGCGAGTTTTAATTCTTCTTGAATGCCCATAATAGGCCTCAATTCTTCGGCTAATTCCTGTAAATCAACCTCAGCAGCATTACCGAGTAAACCGTCTAACAGTCCCATTTTAACATCCCTTATTATTGATATTATTTTCAATAAGATATCTGCTGATAACCGAATGTGCAATATTGGGCTTTGATGAAAATATGGGAGTAGCTATGGTGAGGGCAACATAAATATAGGTAGGCAAATTAAGCGCGCGGATGCAGGCTGAATGGGTGTGAGGAGCATTACACTCTGCAATGCTCCTAATGACAAATGTTAAAGGTGTTTCTGGCCTCGCACTTGACGGTTTTCACCGACCACCATCATTTCGCATTTAGGACAGTCGAATACCAACTTGAGCACGTCGTTACCGATTTCAAGCACCATAGGATCGGCCTTGATGCCTGGTACTTCCTTCGGACACAAATTAAAGTTAAAGCGCAGACAATGCTTAGTAATCATCAATGGCACGTCTTCGGTGACGCCGTTTTTCTCATAGGTATCTTGGATCTCAATCACGCCGTGACGTTGATAAAAATCCTTCGCCTTTTCGTTGGCTACGTTACCTAAGTAACTCAAATGCTTAACGGGATACACTGCATCTTGATTATGTTTCCACGGCAGTGGACGCACATAACCTTGTATACGGGCAGCCTCTAAGGCGGCCACGCCATCACGACGCAGGCCATTGAGCACAGACGCTGGCAAGAACCAAGCTTGGGCCGTATCGATACTGATACTGCGGGCAACAAAGTCGGTGCTACCGAGCTTACCTAGCTGAGTACGGGTATTTTGTAGGGTCTTGTCGACATCTGTCGCAGGTGTCTTCTCGACCGTTAAATTCACTGTAGCGCTTAGGCCATAGATATCCGTCAAGGTCAGCGCCAGTCCGTCTTCGGTGTCGCTCAACCGTAAATCGACGCCGATAATCCGCTTAGAAGATTCTTTCGATAACAGCGCTTCGAAGGCTTGGTTATGGTTACGGTACAAAGTCATGCCGACTTTTAAATCCTTTGGCACCTGCAAAATATGCAGCTTTAAGCCTTCGGCGCGGTTAACTCGCAGGCCTTGCAGCTTGTCATCGGATTGTTTAGCCATGGCAAAATTCGCAGGGAAAAACGCTAAGCCATCGCCGTTATTAAACTCATGGGTTGAGCTCACTTGGATAAAGTCTTTGCCTATGCTGACCACTTTACCGACTTCTTCACCGATATATTTTGGCGAGCGGAAATCTTTAATGCCTTGGCTACGTTCGTTAACAAAGTAATCTGTGCTGCCACGGTTAAAGGTCTTTTCAGGATCGGGGATAAAAGAATGTTCACAACGGCCGTGGGACGAAGCCTTAAACTCAGGGCGACGCGCCATAATCGCATCCAACTTTTGGCGATAATGCGCGGTGACGTTTTTAACGTAACTTAAATCTTTTAAGCGACCTTCAATCTTAAACGAGCGAATGCCCGCGTCGATGAGCGCTTCGAGGTTTTCGGTTTGGTTATTATCTTTTAAAGACAATAAGTGTTCATTCTGCGCTAACACATCGCCTTGACGGGTTTTAAGATTGCCCGGCAAGCGGCACATTTGCGAGCATTCGCCGCGGTTAGCACTGCGGTTACTAAAGGAATGACTCAAGTTACACAAACCACTGTAAGCCACACACAGAGCGCCGTGGATAAAGAATTCGAGCTGCATATTAGTATGCGCGGCCACATCACGGATTTGGCTCAAGCCTAATTCGCGGGCGAGTACCACCTGTGAAAAACCAACTTGCTCTAAAAACGCCACTTTTTCAGGGCTGCGGTTATCCATTTGGGTACTGGCATGCAGGGCAATCGGCGGCAAATTAAGTTGCAACACACCCATGTCCTGCACAATCAGCGCATCGGCACCGGCTTCATACAATTGCCAAATGAGTTTTTCGGCGTCGGCCAGTTCGTTGTCCATCAAAATAGTATTAAGGGCGACAAATACCTGAGCATGATATTGATGAGCATAAGTACACAGGCGCGCGATATCTTCAACACTGTTACCTGCCGTCGCCCGCGCACCGAATGCGGGCCCCCCTATGTATACCGCATCGGCGCCATGGCGTATGGCTTCGATACCATAGTCAGCATTTTTTGCAGGCGCCAATAACTCAAGGCGGTTATGGACGTGAGAAAGATTCTCGGGAGTGTATATCTCTGGCTGGCTCATGGCTTCAAAGGCTCAACAGGGTCATTAACAAAAAAGAGCGTAATTATAGCAAGAACTCAAATCCAGCTCTATCAGCAAATCATCAACTAATACGCTTTACTTCGACGCTTTAGTTATCTCAGAAAGGTTCATGCCACAGGCAATCTTTGGGCGTCGCACTTGCACCCTCAAGCCTAGCAGAGTATCTTTGCGGCGCATTGACGAATAGGCCTCATTATGACTGATTTTATTTACCAACCACCGACAACTCCTTGGCTCGATATTCTTTATCAAGATAAAGACATCATCGTCATTAACAAACCTTCAGGATTGTTGTCTGTGCCCGGTCGCGACCCAGCCCATTACGACAGTGTCTATGCTCGGGTAAAAGCTGAACATCCCCATAGCCAAATCGTCCACCGCCTCGATATGGCGACCTCAGGCGTGATCGTTGTCGCCCTTATTCGTAGCGCCGAGCGTGAGTTAAAACGTCAGTTCCACGATAGAGAAACCAGCAAGACCTACTTTGCAAGGGTCGCTGGCCATGTCAAAAATGATACGGGTAGCGTTGATTATCCGCTGATCTGCGACTGGCCGAATCGCCCCAAGCAGAAAGTCGATCATCTTGTGGGCAAACCGTCGTTGACTCACTACCAAGTAATAAGTCGCGCCAAACGCTCAACGCTGGTGAAACTCACGCCAATCACTGGCCGCTCACATCAATTACGGGTGCATATGATGGCGCTCGGTCATCCGATCTTAGGCGATGGTTTTTATGCCGACCCATTAGCCAAATCCTTAGCCCCTCGCCTATTACTGCATGCGGCAGAACTCACCATCAAACATCCCTACACGGGTGTCAGTATGACTTTTAGCGCAGAAGTGCCTTTTTGTGAGCCTTTGGGCGAACAATGATCACTAAAATCAACTAAGACGGGCAAAATCGGTAGCAATTCCCCATAAAAAAACGTAACTTTATGACAATTCATTACGTTATAGAGAATTTATTTATGGATACCGCATTTCAGCGCGATCAACTCGATAATCATATCCTCGAAGCCTTAATGCAGGATGCCCGCACGCCCTTTGCTGAACTCGCTAAACGCTTTAGCGTGAGCGCGGGCACTATCCATGTTCGGGTAGAAAAAATGAAGCAAGCGGGGATAATCACAGGCGCGCAGATCACAGTAAATCCTAAAGCCTTAGGTTATGACGTCTGTTGTTTTATCGGTATCAATCTTAAAAGTGCTGGCGATTACCCCGCCGCCATAGCCAAACTCAATGCACTCGAAGAAGTCGTCGAAGCCTATTACACCACAGGCAACTACAGTATTTTCGTAAAGGTAATGTGCCAATCCATCGATGGTTTACAGCATGTACTCATCAATCGCATTCAATCTATCGATGAAATCCAGTCAACAGAAACCTTAATCAGCCTACAAAATCCAATAGTCAGAGCGGTTAAGCCTTAGGCTACAAAACAGCAAGCACAAACAAACGGAACTACGCATGGCAAAGTGTGATTAACATCTTTTTAACCGCGAAAGTGTTAACCATACGGTATTTTTGTGTTACAACTTCATTGCTGACATCAAAGAGTGCAGCAAAAACTATAACAATTCAGCTACAAGCACATCAATAAAGTGCTGAAAGCATTAATTGACAAGGAAGAAGTTGTGAAGACAAAACTATCGATCGCGATCTCCGCTGCACTACTATCAAGCGCAGCTATTGCTAACAGTGAATTTACTTTTAAACCCTACTCACCCGAGATCACATCTCACGATAAATTTAGCAAACCTAAAGTGGCGACAACAAATTTAGGTGCACCACAACGTTTTATTGTTGAAATGGAATCTCCTGCACTGGCTAAATACCAAGGTGGTATTGGCTCATTTGCGGCGACAGCTTCAGCAAAAGAAGGTCAAAAAATTAACGTACAGTCAACTGAAGTAAAAAACTACGCCAATCATCTTACAAAAGAGCAAAACAATTTTGCTTCTGCTCTAGCTAAAACAGTACCTAATGCCAAAGTTGAACGCCATTTCCAAACTTTATTTAATGGTGTCACTGTTGTTGGTCAGGGATTAACAGCTGAAAAACTGGCTCAAATGCCAGGTGTTAAATCAGTCTATCCAGAAACCATGTATGAAATTAGCATGGATGCATCACATCAAATTATTAATACGCAAGCGATGTGGGATGCTGTATCAGGAATGGAAAATGCCGGAAAAGGCGTTAAAGTCGCAGTAATTGATGGTGGTATTCGTCCTGAAAACCCCATGTTTGCTGACGCTGGCTTTACTGCACCAAGTGGGAATTTACCATCGGATGACTATTGCTCGACTGTTGATGCATCTTTCTGTAATAACAAACTGATCGTTGCGCGTTGGTCACAACCTACCTTCCCTGTTTGCGCTGATGAATATATGAGCCCACTCGGTTTTGGTGGTCATGGTACTCACGTAGCAGGAACGGCTGTTGGTAATAAAGTATCAACAACCTTCAAAGAAATTCCGGTTGAGTTATCAGGTGTTGCTCCAGCTGCTTACCTAATGGTTTATAAAGCTCTGTATAGTAAAGCTGACTGTACTGGTGGTAGTGGTTCCAACATTATGTTGATGGAAGCCCTCGAACATGCAGTGAATGATGGCGCAGATGTAATCAACAACTCTTGGGGTGGTGGCGCAGGTGGCGACCCAGCCAGCAGCCCATACAAAACAATGTTTGAAGCTGCAGAAGCTGCGGGTGTTGTTGTCGTTACGGCTGCGGGTAATGATGGTAATGGCCCTCAAACTATTGGCTGTCCAGCTTGTATTGAATCAGGAATTACCGTTGCTAACACTACAACTGGGCGTTTTTTTGCGAATAGCTTTAATGCAGGTGGTGATGATTTACTTGCTATACCAAGTTCTGATGCAGTCCTTTCAGAAGATATTACCGCTCCAGTTATTGCCGCCGTTAATTTAGACGCTGAAAATGCCAATGGTTGTGATGCCTTTGCTGCTGATTCGTTCAAAGATGGTATTGCATTGATTTCTCGTGGAACATGTAACTTTTCATTAAAAGCAACAAACGCAAAAGCTGCAGGCGCTAAAGCCCTTGTTGTTTATAACAATGCGGCAGGCGCACCGACTACTATGTCTATGCCTGGTGAGCCATTCCCAGCTGTAATGATTACGAAAGATGCAGGTTTAGCCGTAATTGAAGCTATGGGAGATACCGTAACAACAGGCATCATAGTTGCAAAAACTAAACGTATCATGGTTTCTGAACTTGCTGATAATCTAAATAGCACCAGTTCACGCGGTCCCGATGGCAACCAAAATATCCTTAAACCGGATATCGCGGCACCTGGTACCAACATTCTGTCAGCCTTTTCTCCTGATGATGGTGGTGAAGACTTCAATATGATCTCTGGCACCAGTATGGCAAGCCCCCATGTTGCAGGTGCTGCAGCCCTAATGAGCCAATTGCACCCAGAGTGGAGTGCAAATGATATTAAAACCGCTCTTACCTCTACAGCCAAGTTTGAAGGTATTCTCGATGATGATGCGGTAACTCCAGCAACTCCTTTTGACATGGGCGCAGGTCGGATGGATTTAGATGCTGCAGCTAAGGCAGTATTAACCTTTGACAAACCTTCAATAGCTTCAGACTCTTGCGTTGGTCCATGTACCTTCACTCGAACTGTCTATAACAAAAGCGATGCAACAACATCTTGGAGCTTATCAACCTCATCCGATAGCACAGGAATCACAGTATCCCCCTCTACCTTAGAACTTGCTGCAGGAGCTTCAGCCACGTTTACTGTAACCGTTGACTCAACTTTCGCTACGTATGGTGAGTGGATCTTCGGTAACGTATTGATAAACAGCACTGAAGGATTACAAAATGCTCACTTACCTCTAGCAGTTTTGGCTAAAGAGTCAAGTAACGCATCATTAATCTCCACTCAGACGACAAAAACAGACATTACAGCAAGTGATGTAATCCCATTGGTCGCTACTGTAAATAATAACGTATTTGCAAATACAGTTACTGTAACTGCACAAGCACCTAAAGGAACTAAGCTAACCTCAAAAGATGATGTTAAAGTCACTTTAGCGGGTGCGACACAAAATGGATTGCAGGTAAATGAAGATTTAGGCTTAGTGACATGGGTAGGCCAACTAAATTTACCTAAAATGGCCACTACAAAAGGTGCTCAGAGATTCCCAAGTATTGTAGATTTAGGTGTAACACCTGTTACATGCCCTGACGGCTGTGATGAACAAGCCTTTACTTTTACAGTTCCGAGCTTTAAATACAACGGTGTGAGCTACAGTAAAATAACAATTTCAGATAATGGATTAGCTATTGTTGGTGGCGGAAGCGCAAGTGGTACTTTTGCAAATAAACAATTACCAGATGGCAGTAACCCAAATAATATTTTGGCCCCCTTCTGGTCAGATTTCGACCTATCCGATAAGTCTGTCGGCGATACTGGCGGTGGTGACTTAGCAGTTGGTGTATTCACAGATGGCGCTGGGGTGAAGTGGCTAGCATTAGAGTGGAATAAAGGCCAACTCTATGGCGACACATCAGGTACATCTTATACATTCAGTATTTGGATTAGGACCGGTGATACTGAAGAGGTTGTCTTTAACTATATCGATATTCCAAATATGCCTGCAAGCATTACTATTGGTGCAGAGAACGTAGGCGGAACCATTGGAACAACTTATAACTTTAATGGTACTGGTGGAAGTATTGCTACTGGTGATGCTTTAACATTAAAAAATACAACAGCTGGAAATGTAACAATTAACTACGATGTTACTGCTACTTCACTCAATGTTGGGCAAGCCGATGTAATTGAAACCAATGAGGAAACTTTAGTTTCTATTGATGTGTTAAAAAATGATACCAAACCAGATATGAAAGTTGCTCGCGTATCAATTACAGGTGATGGCATTACGGCAAATGCCCAACGCATTATTGATATCATGCCAAAAGGAGCATTAGGCAGCTTAGCTATTGTACAAGCACCTACACACGGCACTGCTGTAATCAATTCAACGGGTGGAATTGATTACACACCTGCTGAGAATTACTTTGGTCCAGATATGCTTAGCTATAGATCAGCAGACGAAGATGGCAATACTGGCGCTGCAGCAATTGTTACAATTGACGTAAAAAATGTGAATGACGCACCAACAGTCGCTCCAGTCGGTTCAACGGGTGTTGAAGGTTCTGTGTTAACAGCAAAAGCTAATGGCTCAGATATAGATCAAGATACCTTAACTTATACCTGGACTCAGACGAGTGGAACTCCAGTGACTTTCACCAACGGTGGAGAAACTATAAGTTTCACGGCACCTAGTGGAGCACAAGATCTGGTCTTTACTGTAACAGCATCTGATGGAGAATTAGAAAGTGAGCCAGGTATAGTGACAGTTAAAGTAACTGCTAAACCAACGCCTCCTGCTAAAAAAGATGATGGCGGTGCTCTAGGTTGGTTAACAGCCTTGTTGTTACCTCTAGCGGCAATGCGTCGTCGTATGAAGTAACGAGAAGTTAAACAGTAAAAAGGGAGCCTTAATGGCTCCCTTTTTTAATATGCTCTCAATAAATATGTTTACGAACGTAACCCAATTCCCCGTGAAACTAGATAATACGCTAAGGTCCATAGGGCGACACAGAAACCGATCATAATGGCGATGGATAGTGGCACGCTGATGTCGGCGAAACCTAAAAAACCATAGCGGAACACGTTGATCATATAGACCACAGGGTTGAGTGCCGACACGCCTTGCCAGAAAGGGGGCAAGAGTGACAGGGAGTAAAATACGCCGCCGAGGTAAGTTAATGGGGTAAGCACAAAAGTGGGGATGATACTGATATCATCAAAACTTTTAGCAAAAACAGCGTTAATCAAGCCACCTAAGGAGAATAGCACTGAGGTTAAAAACACTGTCATTACCACTAAACCGGCATGATGCAAGCTAATGTCGACGAAGAACATGGCCACAAGCGTCACTATTAGGCCGACACATAAACCGCGCGCCACGCCGCCACCAACATAGCCAGCAATCAACACATAATGGGGCACAGGAGCCACCATCAGCTCTTCTAAATTACGCTGAAACTTAGCACTGTAGAATGAGCTAGCCACGTTCGAGTAAGAGTTAGTGATCACCGACATCATGATCAAACCCGGGGCGATAAACTCCATATAAGATACGCCGCCCATCTCTCCAATTCGGCTGCCGACTAAGTTACCAAAAATCAAAAAATACAAGGTCATGGTAATCGCAGGCGGCACTAAAGTCTGGATCCAAATTCGCGTAAAACGATTGATTTCTTTGCTTAAGATGCTTTTAAAGGCGATAAAGTAGAGCTGGTTCATGCAGAGACTCCCTGAGTTTTCTTCACGAGTTCGACGAAGAGTTCTTCTAAGCGATTAGACTTGTTACGCATCGATAGCACTTCTATATTGGCCGCACTTAATTGGCTAAAGACATCGTTGAGATTTTGCTCTTTAACCACATCCACCTCTAAGGTATGAGAGTCAGTTAAGCGACAAGTCATACCATCGAGTACCGGTGCCGTTGCTGTATCGTGACGCAGATCGAGAATAAATGTCTCCATATTCAGCTTACTGAGCAGCGCCTTCATGCTAGTGCATTCCACTAAAATGCCTTTGTCGATAATGCCGATATTACGGCAAAGCATTTCAGCCTCTTCAAGGTAATGGGTGGTCAGGATGATCGTCACGCCTTGCTGATTAATTTGTTTGAGGAACTCCCACATAGAGCGGCGCAGTTCAATATCTACGCCTGCGGTGGGTTCATCTAAAATCAACAATTTAGGTTCGTGCATCAGGGCGCGGGCGATCATTAACCGTCGCTTCATGCCGCCGGATAATTCCCGCGATTGGCTATTACGTTTTTCCCACAAATCCAGTTGGCTTAAGTATTTTTTAGCACGCTCAAGGGCAATAGGCTTAGGCACACCATAGTAACCCGCTTGATTCACCACGATTTGCAGTACGGTTTCAAACTGGTTGAAGTTAAACTCTTGCGGCACTAGACCAATACAAAGCTTGGCATGTTCGAGCTGCTTATCGATATCATAATCAAAGACTTTGACCGAACCTGAACTCTTCTGCACTAAGGAGCTAATAATACCAATCGTGGTGGATTTACCGGCACCATTGGGGCCGAGCAAGGCAAAGAAATCCCCTTGATTGACGGTGAGGCTGATGCCTTTGACCGCTTCGACACCGCCTTTATAGGTTTTTTTAAGCCCTTCGAGTACCAGAGCATGGGTAATATTCGCCATATTTGTACCGATCCTTACACATTAGAAAGTAATAAGATGGTGCTAAAAAACACAATTACAATGATGGGTTGCAGAACTAAAGCAAAAAATTAGCTAATCGATTGAAAAACCAATCTTTAATGGTTCAATTATTTATACTATTTTTTATATAACCGTAAAAAGCAAAACTCCCGCCTGTTGCGGGAGTTTTAAACGGTATCGGACACTTAATCGAGTGGCACGACTTTCGCGATGTAAGGTAGATTGCGATATTGCTCTGCATAATCAATACCATAACCCACGATAAACTCATCAGGGATAGTGAAACCGATAAAATCGACCTTCACATCCACTTCACGACGTTCTGGTTTATCCAGCAGGGTGCACAGTGCAAGGCTCTTAGGCTCGCGCAGTAACAACATCTCGCGCACTTTGCTTAAAGTGTTACCTGAGTCAATCAAGTCTTCCACAATCAATACATCGCGACCGGCGATATCTGATTGCACATCTTTCAGCACTTTCACATCCCGTGAGCTGGTCATAGCATTGCCATAACTGGAAACCGACATAAAATCGATTTCAACATGGCCTTTAATTCGGCGACACAGGTCTGCCATAAAGACCACTGAGCCTTTTAACAAGCCTACCATCAGCAGACGTTCGCTGTGGGCATAATGGGCATTGATTAGCTCGGCCATTTGATCCAATTTCTGGCTTATCTCTTCCGCAGAGATCATCACTTCGGTGGTGTGTTTCATATAAGTCTCAATTGTCGAGGTCGCGGTTAGACTGTTTGTCATAACCCCAGCGACTCGTTAATGCATGGTCAACGCCCAAATGATCGAGAATTCGAGCGACCATGAAGTCTACCAGATCTTCAACCGATTTGGGATTGTGATAAAAACCGGGGGCGGCGGGCATAATGGTCGCGCCGAGGCGAGAAAGGCTCAACATATGCTCTAAGTGTATGGCACTAAAAGGAGTTTCCCTCGGCACTAGGATAAGTTGGCCGCGCTCTTTAATCACCACATCGGCGGCGCGTTCGAGTAAATTATTACTCATTCCGGTAGCCACAGCCGCTAACGTCCCCGTCGAGCAAGGGCAAATCACCATTTGTTTAGGTGCGGCGCTGCCCGATGCGGGCGGTGAAAACCACTCATCTTTGCCTAACACCACTAACTCGCCAGTGATAATCACGCCTTTTTCGTGCAGCAAAGCCAACAGCTGGGCATGGGCTTTGTCGCTGTTGGCGCTTAACTGCAAACCGTGTTCAGTCGCTAATACTACCCGAGCGGCACTGGAGATCATCAAAAACACTTGATAACCCGATACCAACAGACACTCGAGCAACTTAAGGCCATAGGGGGCACCCGAGGCGCCCGTCCAAGCTAAGCTAATTGCCTTTGTCGACTTTGTGTAGCTCATCTTAAACCTGCTCTACAGCTGAACGCTGCTCTAATGCGGCCAATAACTTCTTATGTAACCCACCAAAACCGCCATTACTCATCACCACTATGGTGTCGCCCGCTTTGGCCGTTGCCGCTACTTTGGCGACCACATCATCAATTTGGTGTAACACAGTCACGGGGATCACTGCCGCTTCCATGGCTTCTTTCATGTTCCAGTCGATGGTATCGGCTTGATATAAAAAGGCTTCGTCGGCTTGCATCATAGAAAAAGCTAAAGTGTCTTTATGGACACCGCTCTTCATAGTGTTTGAGCGCGGCTCGAGTACCACAGTAATCTTGCTCTGACCGACCTTAGCCCGCATGCCTTTTAACGTGGTCGCAATCGCCGTTGGATGGTGGGCAAAGTCGTCGTAAACGCTCACGCCGTTAACGGTTCCGAGTAATTCGAGTCGACGTTTAGGTGGCATAAACTTAGCTAAGGCTTCAATTGCAGCACTCGGCTTAACGCCCACGTGACGCGCAGCAGCAATGGCCATCATGGCGTTTTCAATATTGTGCTGACCAATCAAATCCCATTCGAGAATGCCTTGGGACTCACCATCAAAAAACACTTCAAAGCGATGGCAATCATCACTTAAGGCTTTGCCATACCAACCGTTGGCAGATTCGGCTAAATGATAGGTTTCTTGCTCGCTCCAGCAACCCATATCAATCGTCTGCTTAACAGCATGGGAATCGGCGGGCCAAACGATCTTTCCTTCGCCAGGTACAGTGCGAACTAAATGATTAAACTGTTTTTGAATCGCGGCCAGATCGGCAAAAATATCGGCATGATCGAACTCAAGATTGTTGATCACTA
The DNA here is from genome assembly GCF_031932065.1 of Shewanella scandinavica. NCBI lineage: Bacteria > Pseudomonadati > Pseudomonadota > Gammaproteobacteria > Alteromonadales > Shewanellaceae > Shewanella > Shewanella scandinavica. The sequence continues at coordinate 73,281 of NZ_JAUOES010000014.1, read as the reverse complement.
AGGTACGCGGATGATAATGCACGAATTTCGAACGTTTATCGAAGAAGGCACTGTCGTATTCATCGGCCTCAACCACAAAAAAAGCCGTCTTGCCTAAACGCGCAGACACACCAAAGTTTTGCGGTACACCACCGATTAAGAATCCGGGCTCATAACCGCAATCATCTAAAATCCAAGCTAACATGCTAGAAGTCGAGGTTTTACCGTGAGTGCCAGACACTGCCAGCACCCAACGCTCGGGCAGAATATGATCGGCTAAAAACTGCGGGCCAGAGGTATAAGGGATGCCAATGTTCAACACGGCTTCCACGCAAGGATTACCACGGCTCATGGCATTACCAATCACAACTAAGTCAGGATAATGCCCTGCTTCACCCAGCTGGCTGGGATCAAAACCTTGAATAAGCTCAATGCCTTGGTCCTCTAGTTGCGTGCTCATTGGAGGATAGACATTGGCATCCGAGCCCGTCACTCTGTGCCCTTTTGCCCTAGCCAATAACGCTAGACCACCCATGAAGGTTCCACAAATTCCTAAAATATGTACGTGCATACCGCTCGCTCTGATGTTTTGAATTCAACGCCATTCTAATCCATCGGGCGACAGATTGGCAGGTAACAATCGGCGAAAAGCACTGCAATCGCAAATGACAGTTTTTAAATCCGTGGATTTCACATTCGAGTTGCAGAACTGAGATTTTTAGATAACAGGTCAACTAACACAAGGCCGAAAACTGTTGCAATGCAGGGTACTATACCCAAACAACCTGAAGATGCAGGATTCAGCGGGAGTTTAACGCACTTTAGGCAAGGCGGTTATTTGCGGACCTAGTGGACTAAGTTAAAAATAACCAACACGGCATAAAGTGCGTTAAAACCCGCCGGGACGGAGCACCTAGGGCACTCCACTTCCGTGTTGCATCAATTCAAAAGGTGGCCGACATTCTGTCATTGATGCGCCTTGAATTGAAGCACCCTAGGCGCTCTGAAACTCGTATCTTCAGGTTGCTTGGGTATAGCGTAAGTCTCGATAGAATTGAGCGTGCTGACTGCGGTGACGACTAAATAAGAATTGACGTAACGCTTCGCGCTCTTCGGTTTCAGCCTGAAACTTAACGAAGGCCAGACCTTTCTCGCTACGAATAGGCTCGATATCGACGCGCATAGTCTCGCCATTAGGCAGTTGTAATTGCAGATCTTTACTGCCTAACAATTGCTTAAATTGCTGCTGCGATTTAGCGCGAATGGCCATGCCAGAACTGGATAACGAGGCAACTGACCATTGCTCACCTTGATCGTGGTCGAATATCCACACATCATCGGCTTGGGTTAACCGCCAACTGCGCTCCACTCCCGAAGCATCTAGCACTTCAGGCACGCCTAAAGTGGGTTGAAACTGTCCAAAGTCATCCACTTTCATCAGTAGTGGAAACCAGAGTTTATAGGGCCCGACTTCGGCTAATAGAGTGAGTTTTGCCTTACCGAGAATCGAAGCGATAACTTGCGGCACTTCAGTTGTGACTGTGAGCACATGATTGACCAGGGGATCGTTAGTCAAGGCAGTGCCCACACGAGTCGGCGAAAAAAGTTCGCTAAAACAAGCAAGCTCCTCCGCGGATAATCGAGGTTCATCCATCATGATAAGTCCTCCCAAGTTAAATTCCTTATCCCAAAAAGTACCACCAAAGTATGGGATTGTACATTTTTACACCAAAACAGTGGCAAAAAACGGAATATAGGCTAGCAAGGCTAAATTCAAGACTCTATTAGCCATTTGCGCTATTTAACTTGGAAAATGCAGTGGATTGTTATTCCTCGCTTTTTAAACTGCTGGAAGGCGGAGCAAACAAGATACGTAGTCGTTGTTTAACACTCAAGCCTGTCGCGGTGACCTCAGCAAACATGTCTCGCCATTCACTAAACGTCACTTTAAGGGGATTAAAACTATTCACAGGCTTAGTGATACCGTAAATCACAGTCTCCACTTCGGGCTCAAAAGTGCCAAACAGCTTGTCCCAAATAATCAGCACACCCGCATAGTTTTTATCGATATATTGGGGATTACGACCGTGGTGCACCCTGTGATGTGACGGTGTATTGAAGACCCATTCCAGCGGTCCGAGTGATTTAATCGCTTGGGTATGCACAAAAAATTGCAATCCTAGATTGAGTAATACCACAAACACCACCCAGTTTGGGTCGAAACCTATGACCACCAGCGGCAACCAAAACACCCACATTCCCGCAAACGGATACATTAAACTCTGGCGAAACGCCGTGCTAAAATTCATATTCTCAGAGCTATGGTGCACCACGTGAGCCGCCCACATCCAACGCACTCTGTGGCTCGCCCTGTGGAACCAGTAGTAACAAAAATCCTGCGCGACCATCAAAGCAATAAAGCTTGATGGGCCCATTTCAATATCGAATAACTTCCAACCAAACATCGCCAGATACAGCTTAGCGATCAACAAGCCAGTGAGCAGATCGGCACCTTGATGCATTGCCGCAAGGCTGAAATTACACAGTACTTCTTGGCCGCGATAACGTGCAGTTAACGGCAGCTTTTGTCTTTTATCGCCAAAATACCATTCCAGTAAAATACACACGAAAAACAACGGCGCGAGCACGAGCAGTAACACTTCGGGGTGCTGGATCAGCGAGGCGATATCCATATAAGGTCGTCCTGTTCTCTTGTTGTTTTATGATTATTTTTAGTGTTTTTTATATCGATTCTGAGCGAATTTTATAAACCGCATTAAACGCCACAACACAGACAACAGTGGTCGGTTAGTCGCGTTTTACGACCCGCATTCGGTTACCAGCGGGCATAGTGATCTTCGGCGAGCCCCAGCACATTATTCAACTGGTAACTGCGCCCTTGATTATCGGTAATCGTGCCGCTGAAATGACCGATGAATTGGCGGAAATTACTCTTAAGCAAGAGCAAGTTACGCTTTTCACTGCGACAATTGCGCGCCGCAAACTGTAAATCCACTTGGCCATTTTGACTGTAGACTCGCCAAACCTCGGCGCCGAGCGTGGCATGTCGATCAAACTCAAATTGCACTGGTCCGAGTAAATGACGCTCGCCATTAATCCAAAAGACATTTTCAGTAGCGCCGGTTTCATTGACGCCCGCGGCTAAATTAAGCCCCATAATGCCCTCATGGATCCGCGCGTTGATCGACGCCCAGCGCCAACTGGTATCGCGGCGCATGTAACCCGCCGAAAAATCATAACCAGCTAAAGCGTGATTCAGTGGCTGCGGCTCATGAGCTACAGTCAAACTACCTTTAACCGTCAAACCATTATGCTTTTGTGTGTAAGTCCAGCCGTTGTATCCAGTAGGACTACACATGGCCATAGGCAAACTTAAGGGTGCTGAGTGCAAAGTCACATCGGCTTGAATATTTTTAGTATCAATTATTAACCGCCAACCGCCCTTTACGATCTCAAAACTTAACTGCGCCCCTTTACGGCCAATACTACTTCGCCCCTCGGCAGGCGATGGCGTCATTTGATAGCCAAATCTTAAAGGTTTTAGCCAATCAAGCTGGGTGAGAGTATTGGTTTTTATGTCGTATAAATAACAAAACGCACTGCCGACGTAAGCAATATCGGCGAGTGCGATACCAAGGACATAACGCGGCGTGACCAAAGAGACAAACTGAAACTGTTTATAATCGAAATGCTTGGCCCACGCTGAAGCAGGTTTATCCATAGTATCGAAATAAGCAAAGTCCGCTAAACCTAAGGTTTTGACTATGCCATCGAAATGGCCGAAATGGGGTAACCCCTTCGGATTGATCAGGCTATCTGGGGCGATTTGCGTTGCTATCGTTAACATGACTATGCCTTACAGAAATAACGCGGGAGCATCTGTACTCTCTCATTCTAAACATCGAATTTTTACTCTAACCTGTCCCCCTTTGCATTAAAAGAGTGCAAGGTCAAAATGTTGTCATTTTGTTGCGGGCGAGTATTCTGTTTACAGCTCTAATATCCAAGGTTCTAAAACGAAAAAAGCGCCAAGGGCGCTTAATTGAGGCTAATTGATAATATTTGCGAGTTAGAATCGATAACTCACGCCAAAGTTGACCCCTTGCAGCTCTAACTCTTTCATTGGCACATATTGGTACTCAAGATTGAGTCCAAAGCCAGAGCGAAAACGATATTGCCAACCCACAGCGCCGTAAAATCCTACATCATCCGAATCCATCTCTTGCTTATCCATCTCATAACTCACTTTGGTATAAGCGGCGCCGAGTTTGGCGTACAGACTATTACCACGAGACAACGCATATTCGCCATAAGCAGTGGTTCTGATACCTTGGTAATGTAAATCTTTGATTTCACTGATACCACTAATAAGTGCACTCGCCACTCCACCCGTCCCCGTTAAATACCCCGCTTCAAAACCAAAATGCTCATTAAGCATAAAGCGATAATACAAGTCACTGGTGAAGGTATCACCTGCATCATATTTACCGCTGTTGGTTTCAAATTCTTGAGTACCGTAGCCTAAACTGCCGCCGAGTATATGGGCGGAATCCCCCGCGAATGCATTGGTGCTAATGATGCTTGACGCCATTGTCAGGCCCACAACAATCGAAATTAACGACAGTTTTGACATGTTTTGCTCCAGATGAAATGAACTAACCCATAGTGAACACTGGATGTTATCACTGTAAGCTGTACTCCAACTGAATCGAGGTGTTCTGTGGCATCAAAAGTGATTTCTGGTATGCTGTAGCCACTTTTACTTGTACGAGAGATCCCATGAAACGGCTATTACTGACTTTGACTTTTCCCCTGCTGTTTGCGGGCTGTGCCAGCCAAAACCCGACTCATATGGCTTTCAGTCCCCAAGTGCCCAATATCAGTCAACAAACGGCGCAATCTGTACCTATCTCTCTTGAAACCGTCGATACGCGCACCGTCGATTATGTTGCTCGTTTTATTGAAGAAGGGACAAAAACACGTTTGGTCGGCCCAAGTGAACCGCCTAAGTTGCTGCTCGATGAAGTGTTCCGCGCAGGCTTTAACCAAGCCGGTTATCAAATCGATCCTAGTGCAACCAATTCAGTGCAAATTCAATTAGAAGAATTGCAAATGGATGTCACTAAAAAGACTTTTGGCTATGAGGCAAAACACAATGTATTAATCGCAGTGCAAGCCAAAAACTCAACCCAAGAACTGGTTAAACGTTATAAGGCAAAAGGCACCCTGAAAGGCCCTTTAACACCCGATTTTGCGACCTTGGAGCTGGATATGAATAAATTACTCGGCCAACTCACAGGCGAAATTCTCAATGATCCTGAGCTGAATCAGTTTCTACAACAATAACAGCGTCAGTTTATTATAAGGAAATCAATATGCTCCGTTGGATATCAGCCCTCTTATTTCTCTTTATGAGTCACAATAGCCTCGCACTCGACATTCAAGCCGATACCTTGTATCCCAGAGTCGAGTTTGACACTAGTTTAGGCAAAATAGTGGTCGAGCTAGATAGGACACGCGCACCTATCACTGTCGATAACTTCTTAACCTATGTCGTCAAAGGCGAATACGACAACACGATATTTCACCGTGTGATCAGTGACTTTGTGGTGCAAGGCGGTGGACTCACCCCTAAGTATGAAGAGTTGCCAGACGGCAAGCCGATAGTCAACGAATCAGGAAATGGTCTCACCAACAGCATAGGCACTATCGCCATGGCGCGGGAAAACGAGCCGCACTCAGCCACACGCCAGTTCTACTTCAACGTGGCCGACAATACTAAGCTCGACCCATCCAAACGCCGTTGGGGTTATGCCGTATTTGGTGAAGTGATTGAAGGGAAAACTGTCCTCGAAGCTATGGCTGTCGTTGAGACGGGGACGAACGCTAAGCTCAATTGGCCCGATGTCCCTGTGACACCTATCATATTGAAAACCGCTAAGTTATTACCTAAACAGTAATCCAAAAATAATTTCGAGCAAAAGCGCTAATTTTGCATCTATACTGTTATAGCAAACAGAAAGGAGGCAAACGATGACGGCAACTGAGTTCATCGATAATAAAGCGCCCCAACTCGCCTTTTATGGAAAAGCGTTTTTGAGTGAAGAACTCGACTTCCATGAAGTGCAACTTTACTTATGGGACACGTTAGAAGAATGGCAGCAATTGAATTCGACTGGCGAAGCGCAAACGGAAACTGAAAAAGTGTTTTGGCACTTGCTCCACAGCTTTAACAGGTGGCCTGACTGTGTGATCCGCGGCAATCAATATCTGCGTAAGCAAGTGAATGATTGCTGTGACTATCTGAGTTTAGGCGGCCGAGTGCCGCAGGGATGCGTCGGGATAAGACCTTAAGTTCAGCATTCCTATCGATAGAAAATGGCCCTGTTATCAGGGCCTTTTTTATCGCGCAATTCATTCCTCCCCCTTCATTTTTGTGCTCTCTTCTACTCAAGGTATTAATACAGGCAATCAATGCCGACAATTAATGCTGACGATGAAAATCACTGCAAACGCTTAGCAACAGAAGATTAACGCTTAAGCCATATTCAATCACCAAAATGCGCCAAACGAGAGCCTTGTACAAAAGGAATGCCATTAGCCCTTGAACCCTATGGCACCTTACCCGTAAGCTAGGCGGATTAAATACCTAGACTCATACCTATGTCCGCAACAGGTTTTATTCAACGTACACTCGATGCGCTCAGTGTCTATTATCACAAGCGGGTTTTGATCCTGTTATTACTGGGTTTTTCCGCAGGTCTACCATTGATGCTGGTATTTTCAACGCTATCCTTTTGGTTGCGTGAAGCCGGTGTTGATCGCACTTCAATCGGTTATTTCAGCTGGATAGCCTTGGCCTATGCGTTTAAATGGGCTTGGTCTCCCTTAGTCGATCGGCTCTCACTACCACTGTTAACCCGCTTTCTAGGCCGACGCCGCAGCTGGATGCTGTTCGCTCAGCTGTTATTGGTCGGGGCTATCTTAGGTATGTCGTTCAGCGATCCGCTCAAGGATCTCGAGCGCTTGGCGCTGTTCGCGTTAATGGTTGCCTTTGCTTCCGCCACCCAAGATATTGTGATTGATGCCTTTCGAATTGAATCCGCCCCAGAAAAGATGCAAGCCGCATTAGCCGCCGCCTATCAAGTGGGTTACCGCAGCGCCATGATAGTCGCCACCGCAGGTGCGCTCACGATAGCGGCTTGGGTCGAACCCGGTAACACAGCATACAACTTAGTGGCCTGGCAAACCTCTTACCTGATTATGGCGGGCTTGATGTCGGTGGGGATTTTGACCACGATTTTTAGCCGAGAGCCCAAAGTCGATACCCGCGCCGCCGATGCAACCGAACTAGCCTTAAAGCAACGCTTAAGCGCCACTTATCCAAGCGTTATCGCCGCTGGCATGTCTTGGGTTTACACGGCCAGTATTTTGCCTTTTATCGATTTTTTCAAACGCTATGGCCGCAGCGCTATCCTCATCCTATTGCTGATTTCTTGCTACCGGATCTCAGATATTGTGATGGGCATTATGGCGAACGTCTTTTATGTGGATATGGGCTTCACTAAGGAAGAAATTGCCTATTTGAGTAAGATCTATGGCCTGATCATGACCTTAGTCGGCGCAGCCTTCGGCGGTATTTTGTTAGCGCGTTATGGCACGATGAAGATCCTTTTCCTTGGCGCTTTGTTGGTTGCCGTAACCAATCTGTTATTCGCGTGGCAGGCAGTGATTGGCTACAACGTACCCTTTTTAACCTTTGCCATTTCCGTAGACAACTTTAGTGCCGGAATCGCCACGGCGGCTTTTATCGCCTATCTATCGAGTCTCACCAGCAGCGGCTACAGTGCAACGCAATATGCCTTACTGTCTTCGATTATGTTGCTGTTCCCTAAGTTTATCGCGGGCTTCTCGGGGGCCTATGTCGACGCATTTGGCTATGTGAACTTCTTTGTCGCCGCCAGTGTGATTGGTTTTCCTGTGTTGTTTTTGGTTATCTTAGTCAACAAGTATGCGCCGCACCCCAGCACATCATTAATGGATGATTCGTCAAAAAGTGCAGCAGCAAAATCGGATTAAGGTCTCATAGCACTTATGTCATCAATATAAAAAAGCCCTCACACCTTAGTGTGAGGGCTTTTACATTTAAAGACGAAATTACAAACGCGATACTGCATCACGTTAAACCAAATTTGCTCGATTAATCTTTAAAGTTATCAAATTGGAAAGGCTGGCCTAACTCAGACTCACGTGCCAACGCCATGACAGCTTGTAAATCGTCACGTTTTTTACCTGTAACTCGTACTTTCTCGCCCTGAATAGACGCTTGCACTTTAAGTTTGCTGTCTTTAATTAGCTTGACCAGTTTTTTAGCAATTAAGGTTTCTATACCTTCTTTAAACTTCACTTTTAGGGAGAAGGTTTTACCGCTGTGGATGGCTTTCTCATCGACTTCCATCGAAGACGGATCCACATTACGTTTGCTCAGTTGCATACGTAAAATGTCCACTAATTGTTGGCATTGGAAGTCATCTTCAGCGGTTAACGTGACCACATGGTCCTTATATTCCACGTCAGCCGTTTTACCGCGAAAATCGAAACGGGTCGCCAGCTCACGTTTGGTATTATCAACCGCATTACGCAGTTCAACTTCATTCACTTCTGACACAATATCCATTGAAGGCATAGTTTTTATGTCCCATATCAAATTAATATGCAGCTAGTTTACCCACACACAGGCCTAAGTTGAAGGCAAAGCCTAGAATAAAAGCGTAATCATGGATGACTTTAGTGGTGGATTTTCCTATCATTGCCCCACTCTAAGCTAATGCAAACATATTTGTGATAACTAAAAACACCCTATTTAAGCTGGCTTTAGCCGTAGCCTTTGTCGTGATCAGTTATCTGGTATTTTCCAGACCAACCTATTCGCAAAGTATTCCGAATATCGACAAGGTAGGCCATCTTGGGAGCTTTTTTTGCCTCTCATATCTCTCCTACCTCGCTTTCAAACCTAAGTGGTATTGGCTATCGCTCACATTGGCGAGCTATGCCATTTTAATTGAGCTAGTGCAATCGCGCTTGCCCTACCGTAGCGCCTCTGTGGCGGATGTCATTGCCGACTTTGCGGGCATAGCGCTGTTCTACTTTTGTAATTGGGCCTATGGCAAATACTTCCGTGCGGCGCAGTTGCGGGAAGATTAATACAAACGCTATAAATGGGCACTGATACAGAAACCTTAAGGCTGCGAATATGACTCATGCTGTGGATATTGCCATTTTAGGTGCAGGTGCCGTTGGGCAACTGATCTGTCGCCAATTGACAGTTGCGGGCATGAATGTCGGTTTTATCGGCCGTAACGCCCTCGAATCTAGCCAGCAAGTACTGAGTTTTACCCCATTAGCGTCTGCAGATGACCATCAACAGATACAAGCTATCCCGTATTCGGTGCCTATCTTAACTGCCGATGCGCTCGACAATATCCGTCTGGTGATTGTCTGCGTTAAAGCCTATCAAGTGCTCGATGCGCTCTCCCCCTTACTAAAGCAACTGCCTAGCCAATGTCATATTTTGTTATTACACAATGGCATGGGGCCTCATTTAGCGCTGGCACCGCTGATTAATGTGCAAGCCAATGGCAGAGGACTAAGCCTAGGGACAACTTCCCAAGGGGTGTTACGTCAAGCCCCTTGGCAGATTAAGCAAACCGGACAAGGGCTGACTCAGCTGGGGCATTTCGCTGCCGCTGAACTGACGAAGCATTATCGCAATGCTTTGCTGGCTGCCATTCCGAGCAGTGAATGGGTCGATACGATTGTGCCTTGCCTGTGGCAAAAACTCGCAGTCAATGCCGCCATCAATCCGCTCACGGCGCTATATCAATGCCCCAATGGCAAACTAGCTGATCCAGATTTCAGTGAAATGATTAAGGGTATTCTCGATGAGTTGGTCATGGTTGCCGCACATGATGGCGTGTCGCTTGATCAATCATTTTTGCACGACAGGGTCTACCAAGTGATCCGCCTAACAGCGGGGAACTTCTCGTCGATGCACCAAGATATTGCGCATCAAAGGCGAACCGAGATAGACCAAATTAACGGCTATATCTGTGAGCGTGCACAAGCGCACGGTTTAAGTGCGCCAGTCAATGCCGAGCTTTGGGCGCGAGTCAAACAGCTAGCAGTTTAAGCGAGCACAACCAGCCTAGTTAAGTTAAAGGCAATAAATTGATTAATAAGGATAACCTGTAAATCGCGATTTAATTTCCCGCACTCATGCAGCGTATTAAAACGCTGACTCCCCTCGCTTTATATCCACTCGGCACTATCTGCACTGATACTTGCCAGCAGAACTCATCTTGCACCAATAAAACGCACCAAATCAGGGCGGTTTGATTCTGTTTTGCACCGTTTTGCATCAATTCATGATGCTATTTCGGTGCGACTTAATGTTAACGCAATGATAATAAATGCTTTGTTTATATGGCCTGATTCCTGCTTTATTCCAATAAATTGAGTCTGAAGTTTGTTGGAGAGAAAATTGAAACTGGTCACCGCAATCATTAAACCGTTCAAATTAGACGATGTACGTGAAGCCTTAACTCAGCTCAACGTCCATGGCATGACAGTCACTGAAGTGCGCGGCTTTGGCCGCCAAAAGGGCCATACAGAATTGTATCGTGGCGCCGAATACGCAGTGGACTTTTTGCCTAAGATGAAGCTCGAAGTCGCCATTCATTCCGATCAAGAAGAAGCCGTTATCGAAGCCATTATTGCCGCTGCCCATACGGGTAAAGTGGGCGATGGCAAAATCTTTGTGACCGAACTCCAACAAGTCGTGCGCATTCGCACTTCGGAAGAAGGAGTGGATGCCCTATGATACTAGCGAACTTCAGACTCAGTTTTAAATATCTATTGATATTATTCAGTATGTTGGCGACCAATGCTGTCGCCGATGAGGGTCAGTTCAGCGCCGCAAATACTGCGTGGATCTTAAGCTCATCCGCGCTGGTGTTGTTGATGACCTTACCCGGATTAGCCTTATTTTACGGCGGTTTAGTACGCAGTAAAAACGTACTCTCGATATTGATGCAGTGCTTCTCTATCGCCGCCCTTGTCTCAGTTTTATGGTTTGCAATAGGTTATTCGCTCGCCTTCGATGCGGGCAATAGTTTTATCGGTGGCTTAGGTAAAGCATTACTGTCAGGCATTGGCCGCGATAGTCTCAGTGGGGATATTCCTGAGCCCCTGTTTATGCTATTTCAAATGACCTTTGCCATCATCACGCCGGCACTGATCATCGGTGGTTTTGCCGAGAGGATGAAATTCTCAGCTGTGCTCATCTTTTCAGGGGCTTGGTTATTATTGGTTTATGCGCCGATCACCCACTGGGTGTGGGGCGGAGGCTGGTTAGCACAGCTAGGACTGTACGATTTTGCTGGCGGAACCGTGGTGCATATTACCGCCGGGGTTGCAGCGCTCGTGGCGGCTAAAGTGCTAGGTCCGCGCAAAGGATTTTTAAACTCGGCGATTATGCCGCACAACCTGACCATGACAGTCACAGGTGCGGGCATGCTGTGGGTCGGTTGGTTCGGTTTTAATGGTGGTAGCGCACTCGGCGCCAATGGCACAGCTGCCATGGCGATTTTAGCAACTCATCTCGCCGCTTCTATGGGCGCGATGACCTGGGCAGCAATTGAGTGGATTAAGTTTGGTAAACCCAGCGCCCTTGGCATAGTCACCGGCATGGTAGCAGGCTTAGGCACTATCACGCCGGCGTCTGGTTATGTTGGCCCAGCGGGCGCCTTAGTGATTGGTTTACTCGGTGGGATCGTGTGTTTTTACTCAACGGTTTATATCAAACAGAAACTTAAGATCGATGACTCCTTAGATGTTTTCCCCGTACACGGGGTTGGCGGTATTCTCGGAACCCTTTTGGCCGGCGTGTTTAGCTCGACCCAATTAGGCGTCTTTAGCGGCTACGGTTTTGCGGCCGTGAACGAAACCATGATAGACCAACTTGGGGTACAGATTATCGGGGTCGCGGCCACGTTCACTTATACAGGAGTCGTCACTTGGTTACTATTTGTGATAATCCGCAAGCTACTCGGCGGCCTGCGTGTCAGCACTGAGCAAGAAGTAAACGGCTTAGATTTATCGGAACACGAAGAAACTGGTTATAGTCTTTAAACGCTATAGTCTTTAAACGCTTTAGGCTACAACTTGAGCTATAACGCCTGAGCAGCAATAAGGGCACCTAGGTGCCCTTATTGCTGACTAGTTTGATGATGCTAACGTTTAAAATGCTCGACTAACCATAACTTTAAATCAGCCAGCTTCATCGGCTTAGCAAAAAGATATCCTTGTAAAAAATGCACTTGGCGACTGGTTAAATAATCCGCCTGCTCCTGCGTCTCAACCCCCTCTGCCACCACGACATAATTCATCTTATGGGAAAGTTCAATAATAGTATCGAGCACATGGGAAGTGACAGAATCTTGCCCTATGGTATCGATAAAGCATTTATCAATTTTCAAGTAGTCCAACGGCATGGTTTGTAACAAAGATAAGGTTGTTTGCCCAGTACCAAAATCATCGATGGCCACTAGAATCCCCAACTGGCGTAAGCTTTCAATGCGCTGGCAAATATCCGGCGTTAATAATTGCCGTTCGGTGATTTCAATTAAAGGCTTAACGCCAATGCGTTCCAGTGAATCCCGCAGATGAATAAATTTCGACTCAATATCATCCTGCGTAAAGTGTTCTGGCGCCACGTTAAACGCAATTCTAAAACCCGGTTCGACCTCGATATCGGCAAAATCTTTTAATGCCCGCTCAAAAATATAGTTAGTCAATGGGACGATTAACTTGCCCTCTTCGGCGATGGGTATAAACAAATCAGGCCGCACTAAGCCCATTTGCGGATGCTGCCAACGCACTAATGCTTCAACGCCTTTAGCCTTACCGTCCTCGGCACAAATCACTGGCTGATAAACTAAGAAAAACTCTTCGTTTTCTATCCCACTGCGAATATCATCGGCGAGGGAATGACGAGTGACCCTTGAATAGAGCACAAATAGGATAGTCCCCGTAATCAAGCCTATACTAACGGGCAAAGAGATGGCCAAAAATATCCAAAAGAAATGCCAGAAAAAAGCAGGTGACATTTCTAGTAACACTGAAAAATTGTGCTTATCAGAATCGAGCGTCATCACCTCATTTTTCATAAATCCGAGTGACTCTGGAATCGTTTTACCATTGATTGCTAAAGCAACATTCACAACAGCGCTAGGGAACACATCGGGCTGTACAAAGGAATCTACTAAATATTTCCCTTCAATAATCACAGCGGCGCCGTGCTGAGATATCGGTTCCCAGTTTGATGCCACTATCGCTGGCACCTCAGGCATAAAAGGCGTGCCGCCAATAATAAACTGGTTAGGTATTTCAAGATTTTCAGTGGCACTGACTATGCCTAAAGGTACGTCAATATCACCTGTTTTAGATGAGCAATAAACACTTTGTGAATCAAATATTAAAGCAGAGCGGAAGTAAGGTTGGAACAACATATAGTTGTATAACTCATGGCACTCAGAATCCTTCAATGCCAATGCATAATGGCTGATTTCATCGGCATGAGAGATTAAAGTATCAATGTGACCAACATAAATCGCCCCCACACCTTTGACCTTATCTTCCACATAATACTACTTGCGATAACAGCAATCCCAATGGGGAACAATATCACTGCCAGCCATTGCCACAATGGCAAATTTAATTTTGCTATTTTTCTTCGCATAGTTCTCTGTTTTGTTCCTTAACTCGCACAGCACTCGGTTAAAAATGGTATCAAAATCTAAGCTGCAAGACGTGTATATGTTTGTATCTCAGTTCATGTCAGCTTGATATAAACAGGCTAAATCGCATTTTATTCTAGTATAAAAAATCGACATGGTATCAATGAGTTTGAAACTATTCCCACATCACCAAAATAGCGGCGATAGCGATAAGCACTAATCCAAGCATATCTTTTATCTTCACTTTTTCCTTCAGCCAAAAGGTGGCAATCAAGATCATAAAGAAGACTTCAACTTGGCCTAAGGTTTTAACATAAGGCACAGCCTGCAGCGACATAGCACTAAACCAGCCGATAGAACCTAAACAACTGGCGGTACTGGTGAGTAAGGTAAGCTTAGGTCGCCGCCATAACGCGGCCAGTGTGGATTTATCCTTAAGTAACAGATAACTGACTAACACTAAGGTCTGTAGACTAATCACGAATAACAGCACCCAAGCGGCGCTATGGGGGAAACCGATATTCAAACACAAACTCGCCTCCCGCACCCAGAGCGATGTCAGCGCAAACGAAGTTCCACAGGCTAAACCAATCAATACCGTATTGAGCGACAGACTGCGAAGACCTTGTTTGGCACTCAACAGAAAAATCGCCACACCACCCAGTAATACACCCGACCAACCTAATGGTGATAAATGAGTGCCAAAAAACACTGTGCCTAATATCGCCGCAACCACAGCTTCACTCTTAGCCAGCCCAGCCCCAATGGCAAAATTCTGTTGCTTAAACAGTTTCACCATCAAACCCGTCGCGAGGATTTGCATCGCCGATGCACCTAAGATAAAAACGATAAAACGGCCGCTAAAATCGGGGATACCGACATCCTGCCAAAGATATAAACCCGCCAGATACACGGCAGCAATAGGCCCTGCCCAAATAAAACGCGCTAAGGTCACGCCCGCAACACTCACCTCTTTACTCAGTTGGCTTTGAAACGCATTACGCCAAGCCTGCATAAATGCCGCCAGCAAAGTTAATAAGATCCACATGTAGGTATTCCATAAAGAATGAGGTCGGCAATAGAGACGAGAGTAAGGCAAACCTCATCATAAAACATTCATGTTTCAGATAGCCATGGGGTGATGGCAGTCTAATTGTTTCTGCTGAAAAACAAAGCCCCGAACGAGTCGGGGCTTTGAGATTTAATCACTAAGTCACTAATTCATTAAGTCTTAGCTTGCGATTACTTGCTGGTATCTATGGGATCGAAAGACTTAACCAAATCATCGATTGCTTTCATCTGCTTCAGATAATTTTCTAACTGATGCAAAGGCAGCGCACATGGGCCGTCGCACTTAGCGTTATCAGGATCGGGATGGGCTTCTATGAATAGACCCGCTAAACCTAGCGCCATACCGCTGCGCGCTAACTCGGTCGCTTGAGCACGACGCCCGCCCGCAGAATCGGCACGGCCACCAGGGCGCTGCAGCGCATGGGTCGCATCGAAAATGACAGGGTAACCAGATTGTTTCATCTCATCCATGCCCAACATATCAACGACTAAGTTGTTATAGCCGAAGCTTGAACCACGTTCACACAGGATGATCTCGTCATTACCCGCTTCGTTAAACTTAGTGATGATGTGGCGCATTTCGTGCGGCGCTAAAAACTGTGGCTTTTTCACGTTAATGATAGCGCCAGTTTTTGCCATAGCGACAACCAGATCAGTCTGACGGGCCAAGAATGCTGGCAACTGAATGATATCAACCACTTCAGCAACAGGTGCACACTGGTGCACTTCATGCACGTCAGTGATCAAAGGTAAGTTAAAGGTCTTTTTGATTTCTTCAAAAATCTTCAAACCTTCTTCCATACCTGGGCCACGGTAAGAGTTGATTGAAGAGCGATTCGCCTTATCAAAGGACGCCTTAAACACATAAGGAATACCCAGTTTTTGGGTCACTTCGGCGTAGGTTTCAGCAATCGACATAGCAAGATCGCGAGACTCAAGCACGTTCATGCCACCAAACAACACGAAAGGTTTATCGTTAGCAATCTCGATTGAACCTAGGTTTATGATTTTATTACTCATCGCAACTTCTCTCTAAAATGCTGGAACCTTTCCCAGCGATGAACTGAATATAGGGCTAAGGCCGTTATGCCGCAACTGCTTGTAAAAGCTGGCCACAGAGCCACGCCATGTAAGTCCCTAACGCATAACCAAATACGGCTAACAGCACGCCAACAGGCGCTAAAGCGGGGTGGAATGCCGCAGCAACGACAGGGGCAGATGCTGCACCGCCGACGTTCGCTTGGCTACCCACGGCCATGTAAAACAGCGGAGCTTTGATCAACTTAGCCACCAATAACATAAAGCCGGCGTGCACTAACATCCAAATAATGCCCACTAAAAAGTACAGAGGCGTGTCGAGCACTTTACTCACATCCATGTGCAGACCAATCGTCGCCACTAAGATGTAAAGGAAGGCCGACGCCACTTTCGATGCCCCCGCCGCCTCTAAATGGCGCACTGGGCTGAAGGACATAGCCAAACCAATGGTTGTGACTATCACCACTAACCAGAAAAACTTAGAGGTTAAGCTGTAATCTTCGGTCCAAGGGTAGTTCGCTTCAAAAAATGGCCCAAGGAAATCGGCGGCCATATGGGCGATACCTGTGATACCAAAGCCAACGGCGACAATCAGCATAAGATCGCGCAGATTAGGAATGCGTGCATTTTCAGCGTGATACTTTTCAACTTTATCTTTTAACGCTTCAATTGCTGAGGTATCGGCACCCGTTCTCGCATCAATCTCTTTCGCCTTTGAGGCCATAAATAACAATACGGCCATCCAGATATTGGCGACAATCACATCGACTGTCACCATCACAGAGAAAATATTGCCACCTACCGCATAGATTTCTTTCATCGCCGCTTGGTTTGCGCCGCCGCCAATCCAGCTTCCGGCTAAGGTCGTCATGCCGCGCCAAACCGCATCAGGACCATCAACTCCAATTAAAGAGGGCTCGATGATCGACACTAACAGCAAGGCAATCGGGCCACCGATAACAATACCGACAGTGCCGGTTAAAAACATGATTAAGGCTTTCGGCCCTAAACTTAAAATAGCTTTTAAATCAACGCTTAAAATTAATAAGACTAAACACGCTGGCAGTAAATAACGTGACGCCACAAAATACAGTTGTGAAGTATTACCGTCGATCACCCCAAAGGTATTCAATAAAGAGGGCAAGAAATAACACAATAAAAGGGCGGGAATGAAACGATAAAACTTCTGCCAAAAAGGATGACTACTGCTACTGGTATAAAATACAAAACCTAGAATTGTCGCGAGTATCCCTAACGCCGTGGCATCGTTCGTCACTAAAGCCGTGCTTGTCATGCTAATTTCTCCCTGTTAATACAGTTATTATTTTATTTTTATTAGAGACTTAACCTTTAAGTCCCTGGGTCAAACTTCCATCTGCCCAGTGTTATTATTTTTGCTGATTGGATTGAACCGTTGATAAATAAGAAGAGCCCCGAAAGGCTCTGCTTTAATGGTAAATCTCGGCATGCTCGTTTAATTCTTTGAGCTGCATCTTCACGATTTCGATCACGGGATCGTGGGGGCTGTTATCGACAAAATGCTGCAAATCAGCAGCTGCCACATTGATACAACCCAGCTGCTGCGCGATAAAAGCTCGCTCTCGATTGAGGTGCACATCATCGCTATGCCATTGCAACAGCAGACTGCAACATTCCATCGCCGCCTCAAATTGATGCGACACAATACAACCGGCTTTTAGCTCATGCAGCATACGCGTCAGCAGTTTTTTCACCGTTGCAGGTTTTAAATAACTCGCCTTAAGCTCGGCCGCATTGCCTAACTCGCCGCGCACTAACACATGCAACTGGTGACGGCTGAGCTCCTTGCCCGTCAAAGGGTCCAGATAACTCACTTCGCCGGCAATCTTGCAACGCAGCACAGTATTACCAGGTAGTAATATCGGTTCAAGCTCAAGATCTAACTGCTTCGCCAGTAACATCAAGACAGTTGCCAGCGTAGTGCTATTGCCTTGGCGGCTAATTAAGCAAGTGCCTAAATCCGCCGCCTCAGTACTGAAGTAATTATCGCGGACACAAAAGCCTAAATCATCGTAAAACCAATGCAACAGCGCATTAAAACGCTGTTGTTGGTCAACCAAGTAATGACTTAATACGGCTCCCGCCATTTCAAACCAAGCCCATTTAGCAGCTTCTAGTTTAGAAAATCCAAGGTGCGCACCTACATCCAATGCCGACTCGGGCAATGAAATGCCATCTTGCAGAGTGTAGTTACCCATTAACCCAATAATACCGCTTGTTTAAAATGAGCCAATTTAGCAGCATAAACCAACCAGCCTATCGCCCCTAAGTAAGCAAACACTTTGAACAACTTGTTTCTGTTCGCCTTTATGGCAATGGCGCCTAGGACAATGTAAGCAACTACAGCACCGATTTTTTCGGTCATCCAAGGATCGACAAAAGGAAATTGCTGGATCATAAAACACAGGGTTAAGCCCGACAGCAGTAAGAAAGTGTCGATAACATGGGGCGCTATCTTGAGCAGTTTCTTCTCCATCAAAGCCGATTGGCGCAGATGCAGAACAAAGCGCACGGTAAGCAGCAACACGCTTAACGCGATAAAGGTAAAATGCAGATGTTTAACCGCAGGATATAGACTGTAAAAAGTTTCCATTACGATACTTATGGCCAGTGACAAAGGCGCTAGTTTACCCTAATCCGTGACGGCATACCAATGCCTATCAGCCTGATAGTCAGAGCTAACAACATAAAAAATCAAACGAGAATAGACGATGAATTTAAGCTTAATTAACGATGAATCAACCGAGTTCGCCGATGCCATAAAACAAAAAATCATCGAGTTTAACCAAGCCCAATGGCAAGGGCTTAGCCGTAAAAATCTCGGCCTCAAATTACAAGATACCGAAGGTAAACTGTTAGCGGGGATAAGCGGCAAAACCTTCGGCAATTGGTTGTTAATTGAGTATCTGTGGGTCGATGGTACCCTAAGACACCAAAAAATCGGCACGCGCTTGCTATTAGAAGCAGAAAGCCAAGCAAAAGCGCGCGGCTGCCAATTTGCCCTGCTCGATACCTTAGATTTTCAAGCTAAGCCCTTCTATGAGCGCCACGGCTATCGCGTACAATGGATACAACAAGCCTACCCAGAAACCGGCAGTAAATTCTTTATGGTAAAAGCGTTGTGATGTTTGAGGTTGGCGATTTTAACCTTACATCTGCTTAAACTGACTCTTTAGAAAACAAAAACGCCATTGGCAATAACCAATGGCGTTCGATAAATCGGTATAACAGGGTAAATACCTTCACTTAAAGCAACGCGTTATTCTGCCCATTTACCCATAGTGCATCTGTCATTGCTGCCAAAGTCTCGCACTGTGGCGACATTTTCATAGCCCAGTTCAATAAGTTTAGCCCTGAGTTTTACCGCCTGTTCAAAACCATGTTCCAGCAGAATATAGCCATTAGGCTTTAAGTAATCTCGGGCAGTGTTGGCAATATAGTAAAGATCGGCAAAGCCTTCCTCGGCGGCGGTTAACGCACTTTGGGGCTCGAAACGCACATCACCTTGGTGCAAATGTTCGTCTGCTTCATCAATATAAGGTGGGTTTGAGACGATTAAATCAAAGTCACGCGACTTTACCGCGCTAAACCAATCGCTTTGAAGAATGTCGACCTGCGGCAGCTTTAAATTCTCACGGTTCGCGATAGCCAAAGCCACGGCATCATCGACTTTATCGACCGCCGTGATTTGCCATGACTCACGCTCAGACGCTAACGCCAACGCAATAGCCCCAGTGCCAGTACCTAAGTCGAGCACTTTGGCATAGGTTGAAAGCGGCAGGTTCAAAGCGGTTTCGACCAGAATTTCCGTGTCAGGACGCGGGATCAAAGTCGTGTCGTTAACGATAAAAGGCAGCGACCAAAATTCACGCTCACCAACAATATGTGCCACAGGCACGCCCTTTTGACGTTTCTGTACCATTTGCTGGAAACGTTTCCACTGCTCAACCGTCAGGGATTTTTCAGGCCAAGTATACAAATAGCTGCGGCTTTTATTGAGGCAATATAACAGCAAAACCTCTGCATCCAGATGAGCGGATTCAGAGGTTGATGCTAACTGCACATAAGCCCATTGCAGGGCTTCGGCTATGCTAGATTGATCTGACAAAACTACCCCTGCTCGTCAGCCAGTGCGGCTAACTGGTCAGCTTGATGCTCTTGCATCAGAGGCAATAAAATAGCATCGAGATCGCCTTCCATCACTTCGTTCAAGCGATATAAAGTCAAGTTGATGCGGTGTTCGCTCACGCGGCCTTGCGGGAAGTTGTAAGTACGTACACGTTCGGAGCGATCACCACTGGCAACCAGACTACGACGGGTCGATTCTTCGGCGCTACGGCGTTTTTCGTCTTCAACAGCTTGAATACGTGCGGCCAGAACACTCATGGCTTGGGCACGGTTCTTATGTTGCGAACGTTGATCTTGGCATTCCACCACTATCCCTGTTGGAATGTGGGTAATACGAATGGCAGAATCAGTTTTGTTAACGTGCTGACCACCCGCACCCGATGAACGGAAAGTATCAACTTTCAGATCGGCAGGATTGATTGAAATCGCTTCCGCTTCAGGCACTTCATGCAGTACAACCACAGTCACCGCTGAAGTATGCACACGACCTTGGGATTCGGTTTCTGGCACACGTTGTACGCGGTGACCGCCGGATTCAAACTTAAGTTTGCCGTATACGCCTTCACCGCTCACCTTCATGATCACTTCTTTAAAGCCACCATGTTCGCCTTCGTTACAGCTCATGATTTCGATCTGCCAGCGATTCGCTTCAGCATAACGGCTGTACATACGGAACAAATCGCCCGCGAAAATCGCGGCTTCATCACCGCCTGCACCTGCGCGGATCTCAACGAAGGCGTTTTTATCGTCGTCGGGATCTTTTGGCAGTAAAAGAATTTGCAGTTCATCTTCAAGATGCTCGAGTTTGGCCTTAGCGGCTTTCATCTCTTCCTGCGCCATTTCGCGCATTTCTGCATCGTCTTCTTCCAGCATTTCTTTGGCAGAATCGAGATCAGCCTGCGCTTGCTGATAGGCTTTAAAGCCAGCAACAACGTCTTCTAACTGGGCATATTCTTTCGATAACGCACGAAACCTGTCTTGATCAGAAATGACGCTAGCATCACCCAGCAAAGCCATGACTTCTTCATTGCGCTCGAGCAAGCCTTCCAGCTTGCGGATAACGGATTCCTTCATTTAACTCGCTAACCTTAGTTTTTATCTAATCCAAGCGCTGATCTTAACTGACCGAGAGTATTCAAATCGCCCTGACGACTCGCTGCCGTGAGGGCCTGTGTCGGTGCGTGGATAAGTTTATTAGTCAGGCGATTGGCTAGTTCAATCAATACCTGCTCAGTGTCTGAGCCCTGGGCTAATTTATTCAGGGCGCGTTCCACTAACTCATCTTTTACCGCCATGCTCTGGCTGCGATACTCGCGAATACTGTCGACCGACTCTAAAGAACGGATCCAATCCATAAATAGGAAAGATTGTTCTTCAGTAATTACTTCAGCTTGCTCGGCGGCTTCTTTTCGAGAAGCCATATTCTGTTCAATAATGCTATGCAGGTCGTCCACTGTATACAGAAACGCGTCATCCAAATCGGCGACTTCCGGCTCAATATCCCGGGGAACTGCTATATCAACCAATAACATAGGTTGATGGCGACGCTGCTTTAGCGCTTTTTCGACCATGCCTTTACCTAAGATAGGCAGAGGGCTGGCGGTAGAGGATATCACGATATCGGCTTTTGGGAGATAATCTGGTATCTGTGCCAGTGTAATTGCTGTTGCGCCAAACTCCTCGCACATGCCTTGAGCACGTTCTAACGTCCGGTTTGCCACCACCATTGAAGCCACGCCGTTGTCTTTAAGATGCTTCGCAACCAGCTCTATGGTTTCACCTGCGCCAATCAATAGCACTTTCGTGGTCGATATGGATGAGAAAATATGTTTCGCCATGCTAACAGCCGCAAATGCCACAGAAACTGCGGCAGCGCCAATTTCAGTGTCGGTGCGAACTTTCTTGGCAACTGAAAAAGTATTCTGAAAGAGTCTATCTATGGTTAGCGCAACCGTTCCAGCCTCTTTGGCCTTAACAAACGCTTGCTTAACTTGACCGAGAATTTGCGGCTCACCCAAGATCAACGAATCGAGCCCAGAAGCCACACGCATCAAATGCCTGACGGCATCTTGACCATGATAATTATAGAGACAAGGGGCGACGTCCTTATGATCAAGGCCGTGATATTCTTCAAGCCACGCAATAATGTCGGCCTCATCGCCGTTGTTGCAATACAACTCAGTGCGATTACAGGTCGAGACAATAACGGCTTCACCTGAGCGTGTACGACTGGCCAGACTCTTCATAGCGTCATGAATTTTGTCCGGAGAGAA
This sequence comes from Shewanella scandinavica, assembly GCF_031932065.1. Lineage (NCBI taxonomy): Bacteria > Pseudomonadati > Pseudomonadota > Gammaproteobacteria > Alteromonadales > Shewanellaceae > Shewanella > Shewanella scandinavica. Next base: position 50,936 of record NZ_JAUOES010000014.1, on the reverse strand, counting down.
GGCAACTTTCTCACGCAGGTCTACCGTGGCTGTTTTATGGTTAATACCGATTGCTACAAGGCTCATCTGACTCTTTCTAGATTCTTGGCGACTCTCTTAATAAGGGCATTCTACTGAATTGGCCCAACTAAAAACAGAATACGCTTAACAAAACCGAATAAAGGTCTAACTTCTTACCTAAATTTTCTATCAATAATAGGTAAGGCAAAATTTGTCCCAAGGGAGCAAATCTAAGTGACCGCCGATGGAAATTTTACGTTTGGCATTGGTATTCTTTCCAAGCCCTCGTATCATAAGGACTTTGGTATATCAGTCATAGATGAATAATTTGAAGCGCCTCACAAAAACCATTTTCTCTTGTTTTACCTTAAGCGCCCTACTCTTGCTGGCGGGGTGTGAAACCTTGCCGCCGATGACTGACCTAAGCCCAATCACAGTCACCGATGCGCGCCAAGCAACAGCTTGGGAATTGCAGGGTAAACTGGCGATAAAAACCCCTGACGATAAGCTCAGCGCGAATATCTACTGGCGCCACAGTGAAGATCGCGATGAGCTGACACTCACCACTATGCTGGGTACGACTGTGTTGACGCTTAACTCAACCCCGAACTCGGCCCATTTGCATATCGATGGCAAAGACTTTCGCGATGATAACGCCCAGCGTTTACTCGAGCGCGTCAGCGGTTGGTCCATCCCCTTGGCCGATTTACCTTTGTGGATCACAGGCCAAATTGGCCCCAACGATGAGATCGTCGAACGCGATAGCCAAGGTAAACCTAAACAGCTCACCAATACTCAAACCCCGCCACCTTGGCAGGTCGCATTTTTAAGTTGGCAATCCCAGAGCGGCGCCAACGTGCCCCATCAATTAAAGCTTGAACGTGGCGATTTACAACTCAAACTACAGCTGAATCAATGGCAAGCTCTTGGCAAGCCCGCGATCTTAGTCGGAGAACAACCTTAACATGCCCGCTGCAATTTCCCGCAATTGGCCTGCGCCAGCCAAGCTCAACTTGTTTTTACACATTAATGGCCGCCGCGCCGACGGTTACCACGAACTGCAAACCTTGTTTCAGTTTATCGATTGCTGCGACATGCTCGATTTTAAGGTCACTGAAACCCCTGAACTGATTTTGCACTCCAATATGTCGGGCGTTGTCGCTGACAGCGATAACTTAATTCTGCGAGCCGCAAAATCATTACAGCAAACCACGGGCTTTAACGGTGGCGCTGAGATCTGGCTGGATAAACGGCTGCCCATGGGCGGCGGTTTAGGCGGCGGCTCGTCCGATGCTGCGACCACATTAGTGGCATTGAACAAGTTATGGCATACCCAATTATCGACCGAAGAATTGGCTAAAATCGGCCTTAAATTGGGTGCCGATATTCCTGTTTTTATTCATGGTTTCGCCGCTTTTGCCGAAGGTGTGGGTGAACGCTTGCAAGCAGTAAATCCGAGTGAGCCTTGGTACTTAGTCATAGCACCCGATGCCCATGTTTCCACCGCCGACGTATTCCAAGATCCACTTTTACCGCGTGATACCCCGAAACTGGCCATAGATACCTTAATGAGCCAACCTTGGGCAAATGATTGTCAAAAACTAGTCGTTTCTAAATACCCTCAAGTTGCCAAGGCATTAGGCTGGCTGCTAGAATATGCGCCGTCGAGAATGACAGGAACAGGCGCATGCGTGTTCGGGGAATTCACACAACAGCAACAAGCTCTCGCAGCCTTGGCGAAATTACCGTCTGAAATGCAAGGATTTGTTGCACAAGGGATGAATCTTTCGCCGCTCATCACGCGACTCAGTCACCCTTAAACTACTTTCTTCTAGGGTAACCACTTAACGATAACGCCTCGGGTTCCTCCCGTCCCTATATCGTCGTTACTCTAGCCACTAAAATATAAAGCAAACGCCTGAGGTTCATACAGTGCCCGACATCAAGCTCTTTGCTGGGAACGCCACCCCCAGTCTCGCTAAAAAGATAGCCGATCGTCTATTTTGCAAACTCGGAGACGCAGTGGTTGGTCGTTTCAGCGATGGTGAAATCAGTGTCCAAATTAACGAAAATGTACGTGGGGCCGATGTGTTCATCATCCAATCCACTTGCGCGCCGACAAACGACAACCTGATGGAACTCATCGTGATGGTTGACGCGCTGCGCCGTGCATCTGCTGGCCGTATAACAGCCGTTATTCCTTACTTTGGTTATGCTCGTCAAGACCGTCGCGTTCGTAGCGCCCGTGTACCTATTACTGCAAAAGTCGTTGCCGATTTCCTGTCTAGCGTGGGTGTTGACCGCGTTCTGACCTGTGACCTGCACGCTGAGCAAATCCAAGGTTTCTTCGACGTTCCTGTTGATAACGTATTCGGTAGCCCAGTGCTGCTAGAAGATATGTTAGCGAAGAACTTAGATAATCCAGTCGTTGTTTCTCCAGACATCGGTGGTGTTGTTCGCGCTCGCGCAGTAGCAAAACTGTTGGATGATTCTGATTTAGCGATCATTGATAAACGTCGCCCACAAGCAAACGTTGCTCAAGTTATGCACATCATTGGTGATGTTCAAGGTCGTGACTGCATTATCGTTGACGATATGATCGACACAGGCGGCACTCTGTGTAAAGCGGCTGAAGCCTTAAAAGAACATGGTGCGAACCGCGTATTTGCTTACGCAACTCACCCAGTGTTCTCTGGCAAAGCGGCTGAAAATATCGCTAACTCAGTGATTGATGAAGTGATTGTGACTGACACTGTTCCTTTAAGCCCAGAAATGTTGAAAGTGGCTAAAGTGACTCAGTTAACTATGTCTGCGGTACTGGCTGAGGCAATTCGTCGCGTAAGCAACGAAGAGTCTATTTCTGCCATGTTCCGTCACTAATAGTTACGTCGCTAATAGTTCAGTCACTAACAGTTCCGTTACTGAACGTTCTGACTAATCTGAGTGGTTCCTATGTACAGTGTGCTGTTTTAACGAATCACTAAGCTTGCAGAGCTAATCACTCAGACATAAAAACGCACTCCTCGGAGTGCGTTTTTGTTAGTGTATTTTCTAAGCTAGCTTCTGCTCATTAGATTAGAGTTGGCTTTTAAATATTAAATTTTAAAATTACTGACCGCACGGAATAAGAATTCAGCCTGCGCTTTCAGCTCATCCGATGCCGACGCATTGGCATCTGCCGCATGGGAGGATTCTTCGGCGATATCGCGGATCACCACCACGTTCTTATTCACTTCGGCCGCCACCATGCTTTGTTCTTCAATCGCCGCAGCAATTTGAGTACTCATATCCATGATATTACGCACATCTGTATTGATAAGCTTAAGTAAGGCACCAGCACTTGCCGCTTGCTCCGCGCTCTCAACACCTTGTTTTTGGCTCGATTCCATCAATTGTACAATCGAGCGAGTCCGCGTCTGTAAGGTCTGAATAATGTTCGCAATCTCTTGGGTTGACGATTGTGTCCGCATCGCTAAGTTACGCACTTCATCGGCAACCACTGCAAAACCACGGCCCTGTTCACCTGCACGTGCAGCTTCAATCGCGGCATTCAAGGCTAAAAGGTTAGTTTGCTCAGCAATGCCGCGGATCACATCTAACACGCTACCGATAGTCTCACTGTCACGCTCCAATTCACCGATGACCGCAGCAGAGCTATTGAGCTGCTCAGCAAGCGACTGAATTTTATGAATAGTTTGCTCAACTTCTAATTGACCGCTTTGCGCATTATCATGCGTCTTACCCGCTTTTAACGCCGCTAACTCAGTAGTTTTAGCAATTTCGTCAATGGTTGCGCCCATTTCTGTTATCGCCGTTGCAACCATATCGGTCTCATTGAGCTGTTGGCCCACGCCTTCAGAGGCAAGCATGGCATTTTCAGATACGCGCTTACAGGAAGTGTTAATCGTCGCGACCGACTCTATCACTTGCTCAATCAATTGCTGGAAGCTAGTCACCATACTATTGAAATGCTGCGCAATTTCGCCAAGTTCGTCTTGCGTTGATGCATCGCATCTCAAGGTCAGATCTTTACTCACTTCGATACGAGAAATGATCTGCGTGATACGCTCAACCGGTGCAATAATACTGCGGATAATCAAATAGGTAATGATAGATAACAGCAATGCGATAAAGATAAACACCGCAATACCGACATTAACGCTGCTGCTCTCAGCATCATCAATTGCCTTAAGCGCTAAGTTATGTAGGTCATTCGCGCTACTTTCAATTCGTAGGTTAGCAGCGACAAGACGCGCCATAGTGCCATCTTTTTCGGTCAAACCGAGTTGCTGCTCTTTACTGGTTAAGCTGTTGAAATCCTTTTGATATTGAGAAATGAGTTCTTCAATTTTCCTTTGAGTATCAAGATCCAAACTCGAAGCTCGCAGCTTTTCCTTAAACTTACCAATATTGGCATCAAAGGTTTCAACATAACTTAACTCACGACGCAGCATAAAATCCTTTTCGTTACGTCTTAGTTGTAGCATAGCCACTTCGAGTTCAAGTTGATCATATTCCTTCAGCAGCGTTTCAACATTATGCACCGCCGTGCGCAATGTGCCGTACAAACCTGTTTTAGGCGTTAAGCCAATTTCCTGCTGTAGTTGCACCACTTCAGAAAAAGCAGCTTGATACTGATTTAAATTACTGTCAAAACTTTCAAGCGATGCCGTCGACACACCGTAATCTTTAAACACTTTCTCTAAATCGGGGACAATACCGTCGATGGCCATGTGGCTTTGTTTATGTAATTCAACATATTTTAAATCCTTGCGAGCGAAGAAATCCTTTTCGTTTTTACGCAGCATCAATACATCGCGCTCTAACTCAAGCACACTTTGAGCGGCATGCGAGAGCTCCGACTTAACCGAATTTGAATGGAGTTGTAATCCAAACATGGCAACTAATGCCGAAATAGACACAGCTGCGCTGAGTAACAACTTTGAGCGGATTAGCATAGAAAGTCCCCGAATAAATAACCTATCTTAAAAAGATAGCTGCAAATTAAGCCTTTAACAGCGCCAGTGTAGCAATACATGAAAAGTTCATATCAAATACTCTGATAGCTTGTTGATTAAAAGCTCACATATCGAAAGCACCTCATTATTTCTAGCTTAGTTCATCAAGATACTGTCGGCATATTTTACAAAGTAATGCGTGTTAACCTTGGTAACGATACCGTTTAAACGCCGATAAAAACATTACAATACCAATTGGTATAAAATGAATAACTTCATAAACTTAACTGTAAATTTCGCGCGAATTCTACTACAGATTACAAAAATGTTACGCTGAATAATGAATCTTAATAAAATATATTTTTTACGACTCCAAACCTTTTGCGGCATTCAGTGCGTCAAAACTACAACACTTAATAATTATGGCAGGGAATGACAGTGACAGCAGGGATACTCCCACTCAATAGCGCGATGTCTGACTTTGAACTGGCCACCTTAGCCAGCCAAGGAAACAGAACCGCCTTTAAACTGCTGTATCAAAGCCATCACCAACGTATCTATGCCCTATCACTGCGCCTTTGTGGTCATAAAACCATGGCGGAAGAAATTACCCAAGAGTGTTTTATTTTAGTGTGGCAGAAGTTGCCGCAATTTCGAGGTGAGAGTCAGTTTTCCACTTGGTTACACAGTATTTGTGTCAATCAAGCCTTGAGCAGTATGCGTAAACAACAATCATTTTGGGCACGATTTATCCCGCTGGAAAATGAAACTGAACCTATGAGTTCAGATGAAAGTTATAGCGGATTAGACAAGTTGATTTTCAAACTGCCGCAGCGGGCTCGCATAGTCTTCGTACTCTGCGCCATCGAAGGTTATCAACACGATGAAATCGCTGACTTACTTGGCATTGCGGTCGGTACTAGCAAGACCCAATACCATAGAGCTAAGCAACTACTACAGGAGATGCTGTAATGACGTTAACGCCGCTTTCCCGTGAACAACAGCTTGAGCAACTGATCAATAGCGCCCCCAAAGAAATGTCGCCCAGCCATGATCTGTGGCAGGGCATTGAAAAGCGCATGGACAAACCGCTTATGTCGCAAACGCGCCAATCCCAGCACGGCAGACTGTGGGCAATAGCCGCCTCCTTTATCCTTCTGGTGGCATTGGGGTATACCCAGTTACCCTCTTTCAATCCATTAACCACGCAGCAGACAGAGCTTGCTCAGCACTCAGCTATGCCAGCGCAACCAGGGGATGCGGCCTTACAATTATTACTCACTCAAATTGCAGCATCGCACCAAGTGCAAGTGGATAACCTAGAGCAAACAACGAATGCACTAGCTTGGCAGACCAGCAGCTTTAGCGCGCCCGTTGAGCAAGGTTTGGCTGAACTAAGACGGGCGGCAACTCAGATTTACCAAGCTTTACAAGCAAATCCAACCGATAAACAACTTTGGCAACTCTGGCTTTGGGTGCAGCAGCGTGAGCTCGACCTATTACAACAGGGCCAAAAATTACCCATTAAAAACTCGACACAAGGAAACACCCTATGAGTAACCTCAATCTCACTAAAACCAGTCTATTAGTTTCGACACTCTATTTAGGTTTAATGGGCAATGTGTTCGCAGCGCAAAGCGTTGATAAACAGCTCAGTATTGGCAGCGACACCCAATTGCAGATCAAAGTCCAGCGCGGCGATGTGACGATTCAAACCTGGGATAAGAGTGAAGTCAGTGTCACAGGCACACTCGATGAATTGAGTGAAGGTTTTGTGTTCGAGCAACAGGGAAACAGTCTGAATATCGAAGACAAGATGCCTCGCCACTATAATGGCAATAATGACAAGGGCTCGCAGCTCACCATTAAAGTACCAAAAACAGTAAAACTCAATGCAGACACTATTTCAGCGAATCTGCAAGTTGCCGAAGCCCAAGGTGAACTCGATTTAAATACCGTCAGTGGCGATATCAAAGCTAACAACCTCAGTGGTAAACCTGAGTTAAATACCGTCTCTGGCGATATCACAACCAAAGCACTTGATGGGAAAATCAAATTAGAAACCGTATCCGGCACGATTCAAGACACTGACAGCAAAGGGGAAATGAACTATCGCCTCGTTAGTGGCGACTTAAATAGCCAAACTCAGGCAGAAAAAGTCACGGTGGAACAAGTTTCTGGCGAAGTGAATGCTAACTTTAGCCTCGCAAAGGAAATCGTACTCAGAACCGTCAGCGGTGACTCAAAAGTATCACTGGCGAAAAACTTCAACAGAGCCAATTTAGAAAGTGTGAGCGGCGATATCATAGTGACGTTTGCCGATATGCCAGATGCCAGCTTTGACTTAGACGGCGGACCAGGTGGCAAGATCAAAAACACCTTAACCCAAGATGAGCCTAAAAAGCAGAAATACGTGCCACGCGCCGAGTTGTCATTTCAAACAGGCTCTGGCGCAGCAAACGTGAAGATGAATACCATCAGCGGTAATCTGATTTTAAAGAAACAGTAATAATAAAAGCTAGTTAGCACAAATAAAAAATGCCGCCACAAATCAAACTCGGGCGGCATTTTTTATATTAAACTCGTTAGACTGAAGCTATCTCTTCAGCCGTCAAATATCGCCATTCACCCAGCGCTAAGGCGGGATCTAATTCAATTTGGCCTACACTTTCACGGTGCAATCCTTGCACGTGGTTGCCCACCGCAGCAAACATACGCTTCACTTGATGGTACTTACCTTCAGTGATGGTGAGTCGCACTAATTGCGGCTCAATAATCTCCAGCAATGCAGGCTTAGTTAAGCCATCTTCACCGCGCAATTCAACACCAGCGGCAAACACTGCAATCAAGCCAGCATCCACAGGTTCGGCGAGTTGCACTAAATAGCGTTTACCGCATTCTTTCTTCGGTGAGGTGATTTTATGCGACCACTGGCCGTCGGTCGTGATCAGCACTAGCCCTGTGGTATCGGCATCTAAACGACCAGCAATGTGCAAGGTTTCAGGCTTGGGCACATCCACTAAGCTCAATACCGATGGATAGGTTTCATCAATCGTTGAACAAATCGTATCGACCGGTTTGTTGAGCATTAAATAACGTACACCCACTAAGGCGATAGGCTCGCCCTCGAGACAAACACGCATACCTTCAGCCACTTTAAAGCCCGAGTCTTTGACGACTATGCCATCGCAAGTGATATCACCGCGATGCAGGGCTTTTTTCGCTAATGAGCGAGTCAGTGGGGTACTCTCACAGATAAATTTGTCTAAACGCACGTTAATACTCAACTTCAATAAAGAAAACTGCCATATTATGAGGCCGACCACTTCAAAGGGCAAAGAATTGCTGCTCAGCACGCGATGTGTTTCTATCTAAGCCCTTACGTATTGACAACAGTCACCCTAGGGAAAGATAACATGATTGAATTCCAAAAGATGATCACAGGCCAAGAATATGACTGCCTTGCCAGCGAACTATTAAGTTTACGCGCTCAGCAGCAACGGCTAAATCGACAATTAAATCAAATAATTGACCAAGAAAATACAGAATATAGCCAACTCTGTCAGCAGCTCATTCCCCATAAATCTCCAGCCGCAACAATATCTACGCCGATTTTTATCAGTTATGGCGTCAATCTATCCATTGCCGATAAAGTGTTTATCAATGTGAATGTCACCTTGCAGGATAATGCACCTATTTCTATTGGCGAGCAGACTATGGTCGGCCCCAATGCACAATTTTATACCTCGAGTCACCCACTCGATGCCGAGCTGCGTTGCTCAGGTTTAGAAACCGCTAAAGCAATTAAGGTCGGTAAACGGGTATGGATTGGTGGCGGCGCTATCATAATGCCAGGCGTCACTATTGGTGATGACGCCATCATAGGCGCAGGTGCTGTAGTCACAAAAAATGTGGCCGCCAAAACTGTGGTCGCTGGTAACCCCGCGAAGCCGATCAGGCAGCTAATTTGATTGTGTGTAAAAAATGCGAAAGCTAAGTACTCGCTTACCTGAAAAGGCTTGCATACGGTAACTTCGCCGCTAATGGGCTTAAGACTGTAACTGGTAACCTTTAGTTACATATGACTCAAGATAAAACCGCGATAAAAACTGTAATGACCTTGTTTAGATTCCTAGTAAGGCATTAACATAGTTCATTGCGCCTGAAGCAATCCCATTTTGCAAAAAAATAACAGCCCCAATAATGGGCACAATAATAAACTCGAAGGAAACGACATGAGAAAAGTACTCATTGGGGGACTGTGTGCCTCACTTATCGCAGGCCTGACTGCCTGTAATGACAAGCCAGCCGAAGTTAAAGCACCTGAAACCGCTAAAACAGCCACCGCAGTTGCTGTGACTCAGGTACTGGGCTCTGGTATTGAATTCGCTAATTTTGATAAAGCGGTTCGCCCACAGGACGATTTCTACAAATATGTTAACGGCACTTGGCTGAAAAGCACTGAGATCCCAGCCGATCGTACTAGCATTGGCGCTTTCTACGATTTACGTGAAAAATCACGTGACGATGTAAAAGCCATTATCGAAGAAGTGGCAGCAACGCCAAATCTCGCCGTTGGTACAGACGAGCAAAAAGTGGCCGATTTATATCGATCATTTATGGATACTGACACACTCAACAAACTGGGCGTGACACCAATCCAAGGTGAGTTCGATGCCATTAACGCCTTAAAAGATAAGAATGAATTAGTGAAGTACTTCGCCCACAGCCAAATCGCTGGCGCGGGTACGCCTATGGCATTTTATATCGATATCGATGCGAAAAACTCTAGCCGTTACGCGACTCATCTCTATCAATATGGCCTAAGCCTGCCAGAAAAAGACTACTATTTTAACGAGTCAGAACGCTTCGTTAATATCCGTAAAGCGTATGTCGCTCACATCGAAAAGATGTTTACTCTTGCGGGTCTTGCTAATCCTAAAGCCAGCGCTGAGTCTATCCTTGCCCTAGAAACAGCGATAGCATCTAAGCATTGGGATGTGGTTGAAAACCGCGACAGCACGAAAACCTACAATCTGTATCAAGTGAAAGATCTGCCAACACTGGCACCGGATATCGATTGGACTGTCTACTTAACGGCGCTTGGCGCGGACAAGCAAACCGACATCATTATTAACCAGCCTAGCTATATCCAAGGTCTGAACGAGGTGTTAAAAACGACCGATTTAGCTACTTGGAAAACCTACATGCAATGGCAAGTGCTGACGCATGCGGCGAACTATTTGAGTGAAGCGCTGGACAACGAAAACTTCGATTTCTTCTCTAAAACCTTAAACGGTCAAGAAGAGCAAGAACCACGTTGGAAACGCGGCGTAGCCTCTGTTAACGGTATGCTGGGTGAAGTTGTCGGCAAAGTGTACGTTAAACGTCACTTTACGCCTGAAGCCAAAGACCGCATGCAAGCACTGGTGGAAAATCTCCGTGGCGCTTACGGCGACAGCATCAAAGATTTAACCTGGATGAGCGACAGCACTAAAGTGGCTGCGGCGGATAAGTTAGCAAAATTCAACCCGAAAATCGGTTATCCGAACAAGTGGGAAGATTACAGCAAGCTAAGCATCAAGGCGGACGACTTAATCGGTAACGCTATTCGTGCCAGCGAAGTTGAACATGCTAAGTCATTAGCCAAACTGGGCGCGCCAATCGACAAAGACGAATGGCACATGACCCCACAAACGGTTAATGCTTACTACAACCCAACCATGAATGAAATCGTCTTCCCTGCAGCAATTCTGCAACCACCATTCTTCAATTTGGCGGCTGATGATGCAGTCAACTACGGTGGTATTGGTGCCGTTATCGGTCACGAAATGGGCCATGGTTTCGACGACCAAGGTGCTAAGTTCGATGGCGAAGGCAACATGCGTGACTGGTGGACTGAGCAAGACTTGAAAGAGTTCTCTGCCCGCGGCCAAGCGCTGATTGCACAATACGACGGTTACTTTGTGTTTGACGATTTGCACGTCAACGGTGGTTTAACGCTAGGTGAGAACATTGGTGACTTATCAGGTGTGACTATCGCATACCGCGCCTATAAGAAATCACTCAATGGTCAAGAAGCACCGGTCATCGATGGCTTAACGGGCGATCAACGTTTCTTCATCGGTTTCACTCAAATTTGGCGCGCGAAGGCCAAAGAAGAAGCCATGCGTAACCGCGTAGCGACCGATCCACACTCACCTGCGGAATTCCGCGCTCTGGGTGCCCTGTCTAACATGCCTGAGTTCTACACCACATATGATGTGAAACCCGGTGATGCTATGTATATCGCACCAGAAAAACGTGTAAAAATTTGGTAAGCAAGATTTAAATCGCCGCTCGGCTGCATAAGCTGAGCAACAACAATGGCGCTCACTGTCACAGGTGGCGCCATTTTTTTTGGGCTAAACTCCTCAATCCTGAGTGATGAATGTGAACCCATGCGCAAGATGAACAAGTCTTAATGATTGATTCAGCTTTAATTAAGCAAAAGAAGCCTATGGTGGATGGGTGACCTGTACAACTCACCCATAAGGAAGTAGGCCGCATGACTAAGTTATTTCGTACCTTTTTTATTTTTCTACTCTTATTATCGAGCCGCGCTGGTGTAGCAAATTCTCTCGACGTCAGTGACACCAAAACAGAACGTGGTAATTACAGTGCAAGACAGGCACAAAGCCACGATCTACAAGGTCTATACGCACTCAGCAGTCAGACCTTTGATGCGCCTCGTCAAACCTCGAATGACTTATCCGTTCTACATAACCAAGCCTATGATGCTCAGGCTGAACTGGCTCAGTTGCTTACCCGAATTGCCCATCATTCACAGACGCAAGTGATTATTCCTCCGGTGAAGAGTTATCAAAGAGCTGCAGATAAAGTGGCGACAAAATTTAACGGTGATGCCAGTCAAATCACCGACCTTGCAAGGGCAAGTATCGTGACCAACAGCATTCAAGATCTGATGAAGGCTTATCAAACTTTGAACGAACAGACCCAAGTGGTAAAACAAAAGAACCGCTTTGCTGAACCTAAAGCCTCAGGCTATCGCGATCTCAACTTGCTGGTACGTTTACCCCAATCTGGCATGATTGCCGAGGTGCAATTACACTTGCAGGATATCGCCGATATCAAAAGTGGCCCAGAGCACAAGGTATATGAAAAAGTGCAAAGGATTGAGGCCAATGCCCGTAAACAGCAAAGATCACTCAGTGAGTTTGAGCTGGCACAGATTGCCCAATTACGCCAAGAATCACACAAGCTGTACCACAAAGCATGGCTTAACTATAAGCGAGTCGATGAAGCCAGTTTATTAAGAGTCTCAGTCGCTTAACCCACAACCGCTTCCACTCTTGCGCTGGTCTCCTGCAAAGGTGCCAGCGCTTTTTTTTTATATTTTACAGCGCCTGAAAAACCATATTAAAAATCAGCTGAAAAAAGCACTCTCTCGCATCGAACGTCTTTTTAAGTATATAATCCCGCGCCATAGCCCTATCAGCAGGAAACGCCATGCACGACATCATTGAGCAACTCCAAGAACGCAGTGAAACTGTTCCTGTACCACTCGAATTACCCACATTTGAGCAGCTCGTCGAAGTCGAAGAGCAAATCCTGATTTCATTACCACGGGAGCTAAAAGAATACCTGCTGTATGCCAGTGATGTGATTTACGGCACGATAGAGCCAGTAACCGCATCGGATCCTTACTCACACACTTATCTGCCTGAAGTCACTTGTTATGCTTGGTCTATCGGCATGCCAAGGGACATGATTGCCATTTGTCAGCAGGGCGATGCTTTTTACTGTATCGACCAAGATGGCCAAGTGCATTTCTGGAAAAACGGCGGCTTTACCGATATCTATTGGGAGTCGTTCTGGGAATGGGTTGAAGAAATCTGGCTAAAGATTAAATACTAATTTTACTTTTATTGCATTGAGAACACGATTATGTCTAAAAACATTGGCTTGAATGCCATCGAAATTAGCTACTTACGCCAATCATTGAGCTTAAGTGCGGCTCAAGTTGGCACGCTAACTAACCATAGCGAAGCCGATGTATTAGCCTGGGAAAGTGGCGAACAAGCAGCACCTGAGCTGGCGCAAAAGAAACTGCTTGATATTGATGACATCATTGAGATGCAAGTGCTCAACACCTGCGATGGTATCGAAGAACTATTTAAAAAAGAACCTAAGCGTCATTTAGCTTTTGTGGTGTACCCCACTCAAGCCATTTACACTCAATACAACCCCGAATTTTTAAGTTCATTGCCTTTTACTGAGCTGTACAACACGGCAGCTTGGCGCATCAAGAAAGAGTGCAAACTGGTCCTAGAAGTCGACGTCAGCTTAGTCGCACTGGACGTGGAAGCCTATAAAGCCTTCCGTGAACCGACCAAAATGAGCGAAAGCCGTGAAAGCCGTGCTAAATGGGCCGCAACTCAACTATAAGCATGCAAATCCAGAAGCTTAGTACTCGCATTAACAGTAAGGGCAGATATCACTATCTGCCCTTTTCATATTCTCATAATGATTTTCAGATAATCAGTGACTTAGAATGATTATCCCTTAGCGGCCACCACAGCATCCATCTTCTGTAAAGCCGATTGACGCGACGGCAGCGCAGACAACCTATCGCGATAAGCGGCGAGTTTAGGTGGAATGGCTTGTTCAAACAATGTGCCCCACATTAAGGTATGGGCCAATAAAATATCCGCCACCGAAACGTCATCACCGAGCAAAAAATCACTTTCAGGCAACATGGCTTCGGCCAATGCAGCCGCCTTATCAAACTCCCATACCGCACAAGGCATGATCTGCGGATGACGCTGCTCCTCCGGTAAAGCAAACTTATGCTTACCCAAAGTCCAAAGCGGCTGCTCAAGCTCAGTAATGATGAAGCTCACCCATTGATGGTGCAAACCCGATGCGTTACTCCCCGCGGCTGGCAACAACTGACCCTCGCCATACTTTTCTGCTAGATAAAGGCAAATCGCCGCTGATTCAGATAACACTAACTCAGCATCCGTTAGCACAGGCACTTTACCGCAGGGGTTTATCGCTAAAAATGCCGCGCTGCGATGCGCACCCTTAGTCATATCCACAAAGGAAAAATCCCAATCAACGCCCAACTCTTCCAACACCCAAGCAACTCGTAATGCGCGACTGCGCGGTGTGCCATATAAAGTGATCATTGCAACGTCCTTTTAGTCCGGTTAATTCGTGTCCTAACGAAGATACACTGAGTTTGAGTTAGTGCAAATCTGCCCATAAAAAACGGCGCTTAATGCGCCGTTTCGATTTCACTACACTTTGATATAAAGTACTTAGCTATAAAGCACGTAGGCTTAATATTAGAAGTTCATAGTGAGTTTAGTGTAGATGTAGCGACCCATAGGGTTATGTACTGAGGTCACGTAACCGTAGAGGTCGGTATCGCTATCACCGATAGCAAATGATGGCTCTTCGTCAAATACGTTGTTCACGCCTAGTGTCAGCTTGAACATCTCATTGAAGCGATAAGTACCTGACATGTCGACTAATATTTGAGCATCAATTGTACGAGTTTTGTCAAAATCCTCAAATTCACCGATATAACTCAAGTTTATATTGGCGGCAAAGTTATCCATAGTCCAGTTGGTTGTCGCTAACCAACGGTTCTTCGGATACTTATACTCTCCGGTATAATCGACCACTTGATGAGTATCATCTTTTTCAAAGTTATGCAGATAACTCCATTCAAGACCGAACTTAAGGTCGCCATAACTATCGAGTTCGAGGCCATAATGGGTCGATACATCCATACCCTGAACTTCTTGCGAACCTAAGTTAACAAAGCTTGAATGGAGCACATCAATAGTACCGAATGTTTGACCGGGTTGGGGGGCTAAGCGCACACACACTGTACTGTTCTGATCGTTACAATGAGCATCATAAATATCCTGCAGTAACAACTTATCGATTTTATTATCTTGAGTGATGCTGTAGATATCGAAACCAATATCGAACTTCTGGCTTGGTGCCCAGATCATGCCGACGTTCCAAGTCTCAGACTCTTCCGCTTTTAGATTAGGATTACCTGCAAATTCAGTAGTAAAATCTGATTTAACACAATCAAGGCCATCCGCATCACAACGATACTTATCTTTTAAAAAACTACTCTCATCTGATGGGCCTAAACCAATTTGTGCCAATGAAGGCGCACGGAACCCTGTTGACCATGAAGCACGCGCCGTTATCTCATCACTAATACCCCATTGGAAAGCAATCTTAGGATTAGTGGTTGAACCAAAATCACTGTAATGATCATATCGACCCGCAAGTTGCAGCTCGAAGTTATCCGTTACTGGGATAGAAAATTCAGTATACGCCGCCCATTGATCGCGATCGCCCTTCGCAGACACAGCTTCGGTACCAAAAATCAATCCACGTTGAAATTGCTCATCAGGCTCGTCGCTAATAGCTTCTTCACGGTATTCAACTCCAGCCGCCATCATGATATCGCGATCAGCAAGGGTAAATGCTTGACCTGAGATATTCGCGGCATAGGCGGTCATTGTGGACAGACCTTGGCGCACTAGACTGGTGGTAATATCATCAATGACATCTTGGGAGTTCATGGTGCCACCGAAAGGATTGTAGCGACCTGCATCGATTTCACGTTGCAAGTAATCGGTTCTGACCCAACCTTGGCTGCGATCACCCGTTTGAGTGGACTCACTGCGACCTTTTTGCACCGAAGCTTCCCAATCCCAATCTTTAACTACGCCACGCAAACCTGCGACTAAACGTAAAGTATCGGATTCAATATCCCAACGACGCGCACCCGCATCAACGGTGCGGAAACGACCGATTTCAATATCTTTCCCCCACGGGTTATTTGGATGACTACCTGGTACAGTTAAGCCTGCTTTCTCATCAAGTGGCGTCGGCGCACCGCCCGCTTCCGATGTGTTGTGCTGGGCAGCTAACTCTAGGAAGGCGGTTAAATCATCATTAAAGTGATATTCGAATTGACCAATAGCCCCCACACGTTCAGCGGCAGGCACAACAAGGTTATACGGTCCATAATCAAAGACACAAACTTCACCGTCTATATTGCGATCTGCAGGGCAAGCTGGGTCAACTGTCTGCACCCCATCAACATAAAAATACCCCGGAAAACCTCGGGAAGAACGCAAATCCTGGCCACCATAAGGTGTCTGATCTGCAGTTCCAAAACGGCCTAAATCCGTTGCAGCTAAAGTATCATTTTTAAAATAGTCGAGAATGATAGAGGCACTGCCCTTATCTGATTTCATCCCCCAAACCATGTTCGCCGTAGTTTCATTGTAACCCGTACCTGAAGCATCACCGTAGCCTAGGTTGACTTCAATGCCCTCAATGTCTTTCTTCAGGACAATGTTGACCACACCCGCTATCGCATCAGAGCCATAAATAGCCGATGCACCGTCCTTGAGTATGTCGATACGTTCGATCGCTGAAACAGGGATATTATTGATATCAACAAAAGAATTAGTAATACCTTCAGCAAAAGCACTCGCAGCAACCCGGCGGCCATTAATTAACACTAAGGTCGCATCAGGACCTAAGCCACGCAAACTGATAGACGCGCCACCGTTAGCGGTTGAATCTTGGCTATTACCACGGGTAGAAAATGCACCAGCACCGTTCGCAGGCATACGTTCGAGCAATTGCTGTAGGTTATCGAACCCCATATTAGCAATGTCGTCTTTGCTGATCGATTGGATCGGGGAAGGGCCTTCGATATCAGTACGTTTAATACGAGAACCCGTTACTTCAATACGTTCAACTTTTTCTGCGCCTTTATCGGCAGCATGGGCTACTGTTGGCGCAAATGCTAAAGCAATCGCGATGGCACAAGCACTGGGTAGAATCTGAGGTCTGTTCATACATATCCCTTGTTTTATCTATTTTATTAAAATTATATTAACCATTAGAAAACCATAAATTAACAGTACACAAGGTAATGAGTTACAAACCAAAGTCAATGGGATCATAATGAAAGTTAAACTTTTGTTACATGTTGCGACAATATGCTTTCCTTCTGCGGGAATCAAAAAGGTCTAGGCACTAGAAAATTCAACTAACGAGACAAATCGTGATGCTTGAATATCAGAATTTAAGGAAGAAACATGGAAGACAAGATCATTCATCAACCAGAGTTTGAGTCCAATCTAGGTTTGTATTGGTTGCTTTCAGGGGCCGCCTATTTCAGCCTCAGCATAGTCGGCATTCCCTTGTTATTGCTTTGGTTTCCAATCGGGCTGTGGGGAACTCGCCGCTATATTCGCAATATGAGTGCCGAGCTCACCAGTAATAAGTTGATTGTGCGCCGCGGAATATTAACTCGTACCGAAAACTCTGTACCTTTGGACAAAATTACCGATATGGCATTAATCCAAGGCCCAATTATGCGCCTATTTGGTCTGCATAAACTCACGGTAGAAACCGCAGGGCAATCGGGCGCAGGCGCCTTGATAAGCTTAGTCGGCATAGTTGATGCGCCTCAATTTAGAACCCGCGTATTAGAACAAAAAGAGCGTCTTACTCAGCGCCCACATCCAGCGAGTCCATCTGTACAACCTGATGATGCGTTATTACAAAACGTAGTCGAGATGGCAGCAAGCCTAAAACGAATTGAAGCCTTGCTCAGCCAAAAATTAAATAGATAAATTGAACAAAACGACTTTCAGTTCAATCACTTTCCCTTTAATGTTGAGCCACTCACTTAGCGTTAGCACAGCTTTAGCATGAGCGCAGCCTTAACATAAGGGCTTGTTCGATTTCCCAGATTAATTTTCAACAGGTACTTTTAATAACGACATGACAGAATCCTCGACAACCTCCCCTTCATCCTCTTGGATAACACACCTGACGCTTGGCATTAAAGCTATGGGGCCCGGTGTGCTTATGGCCGCAGCGGCGATTGGCGCATCGCATTTAGTCGCCTCGACTCGGGCGGGCGCCGAATTTGGCTGGCAATTGGCTTGGGTCATTTTAGGGGTGAATTTACTTAAGTATCCCTTCTTTGCCGCTGGCGCACGCTACACCGCCGCCACTGGGGAGAGTTTACTGCACGGTTACCTCAAACAGGGCCGAGGTTATTTGCTGCTATTTACTGGACTGAATGTGATCGCCGCCGTCGCTAGCACTGCGGGTGTTTGCATGCTCACCGCCGCTATGTTGACCCAATTTATTCCGCTTCCCATCGATTGGTTAGCCCTGCTGGTATTGCTGAGTTCATTGGCTTTGCTGATCTTAGGCCATTATCAACTACTCGATAGACTCACTAAGATCATTATGTTCGCCCTAACCCTTACTACCTTGATTGCTGTGGCCTTAGCTTGGGATCATGCTCAGCCATTAGCGAGCAATTTTGTCTCTCCCTCACCTTGGCAATGGGCCCATGTGGGATTTTTGGTCGCCATGATGGGCTGGATGCCGGCACCGATTGAAGTGAGCGCTTGGAATTCCCTCTGGTTGCTCGAAAAACAAAAAAGCCAGACGGTCACGAAAGCGCAGGCGCTGCTCGACTTTAACTTAGGCTACATTATCACCGCGATCCTCGCGATCGTGTTTCTGTCCTTGGGCGCCTTAGTGATGCACGGCAGTGGTGAGCACTTTTCCGATTCAGGCGCACAATTTGCTAATAAATTGATCAACCTTTACAGCCAAGTGATGGGCGGCGAGAGTCGTTATCTTATTGGGATTGTGGCATTTCTGTGTATTTTTAGCACCACAGTAACCGTTATCGATGGCTACAGCCGCACCTTAGATATGGGCTGGCAATTACTCACCTCAAAGGCCAGTTCAGACAAACGCCTCACAGGGATCATGCTCGCCATCAGTGCCTTTGGCTTATTGCTGATCCTCTTCTTTAAAGGCGCACTGTTGCCGCTACTCGAGTTTGTGATGATTTTGGCCTTTATGACCACAGTCATTTTTGCTTGGTTGAACTACCGCTTAATGACCAGCAAACAGCTCCCCGAAGCTGATAGGTATGGCACTAAGATGAAACTACTCTCTTGGTTTGGCCTGAGTTATCTGCTGATTTTCGCGGCACTGTTTATCTATTGGTACAACGTCATTAAAGGTTGATTGCTAAGATGTCATGACAGCTATTTATGCCAGAATCATAAATAGCATTCGCTACGCTGCGTTAAATTCCGGCTAAATTCTGCTTTTGAGGCGGTTTGGGTATATAATACCGCCTCTTAAACCAGACAGCGCAGCCGCGCCAAGAGATGACCATGATTAATAATGATATTTTGCGCCGTTTGCGCTTCGTGTTTGATTTCAACAATGCCAAAATGATTAAAATTTTTGCCAAAGCTGGAAGAGAAGTGCCGACAGAAGAGATCATTGCTCTACTGCACAAAGAAGAGGAAGAAGGTTACAAAGCCTGTAATGACACCACTTTATGTCAGTTCCTAGACGGCCTTATCATCGAAAAGCGTGGCCTACGTGAAGGTGCAGAAATCCCAGCGCCAGTATCGCGTTTAAACAATAACTTAATCTTCAAAAAGCTCAGAGTGGCCCTCGAAATGCGTGAAGAAGACATAGTTGCAGCCTTGGCTCTAGCCGAAGTGCAAATGTCAAAATCAGAACTGAGCGCGCTGTTCCGCAATCCGGATCATAAGAATTTTAAAGAGTGTGGCGATCAAATCCTGCGTAACTTTATTCGCGGCTTATCACTTAAGTATCGCGGTGAATAACGCAACACATCAGTTTTTCATATCAAACGCAGCTTAGGCTGCGTTTTTTATATCCGATTTAGCTATACCTAAAGTTGCTTAGGCATAAACAACAGCATAACAATTCCATCTGAAGTACCTCATAAATCCTGTTTAAAACAGCGGACTTTTTTACTGCTGCAAAAAAAACCACAAATACCTCGTTCCACGGACAACAAAGATCACATTTCATGATAACCTTACGTGACTTACAGCACGTATTGACCACTTAAACAATAACTCAAAAGGTTACCCATGGACGATAATAAACGCCCCCTCTATCTTCCGTTTGCAGGACCTGCCATTCTTGAAGCCCCACTGATTAACAAGGGCAGTGCATTTTCTGAAGAAGAGCGTATTTTCTTTAACCTCGAAGGCTTAGTTCCCTATGCCATTGAAACGATTGAGGAGCAGGCTTCTCGCGCCTACGATCAATTTAGAAGTTTCAATAACGACTTAGACAAGCATATTTACCTACGTAATATCCAAGACACTAACGAGACCTTATTTTATCGTCTAGTGCAAAATAATATCAGCGAGATGATGCCCATCATCTATACGCCGACGGTAGGTTTAGCTTGTGAACGTTTCTCGAAAAACTATCGCCGCAACCGTGGTTTGTTTATCTCCTATCCGAACAAAGATAGGATCGATGACATTCTCAATAACTCGACTCGTCAAAAAGTTAAAATTATCGTAGTCACTGATGGTGAACGTATTTTAGGCCTTGGCGATCAAGGTATTGGCGGCATGGGGATCCCTATCGGTAAGCTGTCACTCTACACTAGCTGTGGCGGTATCAGTCCGGCTTATACCCTGCCCATTACATTAGACGTAGGCACAGATAATCCGCAATTGTTAGAAGATCCTATGTATATGGGCTGGCGCCATCCGCGCATCGGTGGCGAAGAATACGCCGAGTTTATTGAAGCCTTTATGCAAGCTGTACATGTGCGTTGGCCAGACACTTTGATCCAATTCGAAGACTTTGCCCAAAAGAACGCCATGCCGATCTTAGAGCGTTATAAAGATCGCTATTGCTGCTTTAACGATGATATTCAAGGTACCGCTGCCGTTGCCGTCGGTTCATTGCTAGCCGCTTGTAAAGCTGCAGGTACTGAATTAAATCAACAACGTATTGCCTTCCTTGGTGCAGGTAGCGCGGGTTGCGGTATCGCCGAAGCTATCGTGGCGCAAATGGTGTCCGAAGGGATCAGCGACGAGCAAGCTCGCACGCAAGTGTGCATGGTTGACCGTTGGGGCTTATTGTTAGACAACATGCCTAACCTGTTGCCATTCCAGCAAAAATTAGCGCAGAAATGCACCAATATCCAAAACTGGAGTAATTTCAGCGACAATATTTCGTTATTGGATGTGGTTAACAACGCTAAGCCAACCGTGCTGATTGGCGTGTCTGGCGTACCGGGTCTATTCACCGAAGAAATTATTCGCGCTATGCACAGCCATTGTGCCCGCCCGATTATTTTCCCACTGTCGAACCCAACCAGCCGTGTTGAAGCGACGCCAAAGGACATTTTGCATTGGACCTCAGGTCAAGCACTCGTCGCCACGGGTAGTCCGTTCGAGCCCGTTGTGGTCGATGGTGAAACCTATGAGATTGCCCAGTGTAACAACAGCTTTATCTTCCCAGGTATTGGCTTAGGTGTTTTAGCCTCAGGTGCCCGCCACGTTTCCGATGCCATGTTAATGGCATCAAGCCGCGCACTTGCAGAATGCTCACCACTGGCGATCGACGGTAGCGGCCCATTATTGCCGAAACTTGAAGATATCCACGCTGTCAGCAAGCACATCGCTTTCGCCGTAGGTAAAGTCGCAGTTGAACAAGGTTTAACGCTGCCAATGAGCGATGAAATCTTACAACAATCAATTGAAGGCAATTTCTGGAGTCCAGAATATCGCCGCTACAAACGCACTTCGTTCTAAGCATAACGTTGCCGCGACTTAAGTCGTGGCAACGCAGCTTTAGCTAAGGGTTTGTGCCAGCAAAAAGCCCGTCACTGCAAAGTGACGGGCTTTTTAATTTTCAGACTCAGCGCTTATTTCAATAAAAACTAAGGCGCCATCACCTGTTTAAAGCTATTGAGCATAGAGCGATCGGTACGTGCTTTTTTCAATTTGCGTAGACTTTCTTTGAGCGACTCATCGGCTAAACGGGTAAAGATACCGTTATATTCTTGCTCTTGGATTTCACCATCGGTATCGGCCTGCTCAGAAATCTCTTGGGCAACACGGCTCAACTGCAACCAAGCATTTGCAATATAAAAACCATGGAATGCGGCTTGATCCATAAGATTACGCGCGCTAGCAGGCAAAGATGCCCAAGCTTGGCTAAATTTGCCCTCTCTGTCTTCCAACAGTTCAGCGCACAGGTTTTGATATGCAGCCAATAATCCATCCGGAAGTTTTGCCATTGGCAGCACTTTATTCGCAACATTGTAAGAAATCTGCTCGGCAGTTTCACGGTAAACAGCTGATAATTCACTCATAAAAAATCTCGATTAACATTCATTCAAAAAATAGACTTAAAACTGACCACTCACATATAAACCATAAACGCCGTTACCTGCTATCGGTGTGACAGTAATTCCTTCATAGGGCTGAGTAAAATACCAACCCGCTAGTGCGCCAATTGCAGCACCCGCTAACACGTCTTCTAGGTAATGTTGATCGCTCGCCACTCGGGTATAGCCAACATACGATGCCGCGACATAGGCGGGTAAACCATACTGCCAGCCATAACGTTGCTGAATAAACGTTGCCGCCATAAAGCTGTCAGAGGTATGACCCGATGGGAACGAATCGTCGCCACTACCGTCGGGTCTGTCTTTACTCACGCCATATTTTAAGCCTTCAACAATTAATCGACTCGATACTGCCGCCTGAATTAACTGCCAACTACCGTCGTAACCGTCTTCATAAAATAACGTCGCACCCATTGCCGTTGCGGGGAGCAATAAATGCAATACATCGCCCGAGGTTTCTAGATCTGAACCCGCCCAACTATTGCTGCTTATCATAAGTAGGGCAGCACAAAGTAATTTTTTCAAGGGTGATTCCTTTATAGGATGATTTCCAAGGCGAAGTTTATACCTTGATAGCCAGCTGAATGCAAAATTGCGATACATCTATATTCAAAATGAACAAACAAGTTATGCTAAGCTCATTATTAGCTATTGATTTTAATGCGAACAGGAAACCTTTTTTGCTACGTCCATTCCGATACTTATCATTTACCTTGTTGCTGTTCTTACTGCCGCTCAGCCTCGCTATGGCAGAAGAAAAGACTCAGGTTGATAAAATATTTGAAAGATTAGAAAGCGGTGAGCCCATGACCCGCGAAGCAATTGACAACGATCTTGCGTTATTGAGCAAACTGATTGCAACCGACGATGTACTCCGCAATGAAAAGCTACAGCTACTAAAATGCTGGGATCAAAGTGCCGAAACGGATACAGACATAGCACAGGCAGTTAAGAATACGAGTCAAACACTCACCCTTATTCCACCAACGGCTTCCGCGCATTTCATCACCGACCTCATGCTTTGTCATTCTTGGTTTTTGCAGTTAAATGGTGATGTAGATAGCGCAATGGAAGGCTATAACCTCAGCGTTAAGCGTGCCTATGAGCATGAGGATCTTAAACTCATTGCCGACTCACGCAGCCTTCGCGGCGCTCTGTATTCCTATATTGGCGATTTTTCTGCGGCATTAGACGATCTGATAACTGCACAAGATCTCTACGAGTCACTGAATTTAACCGGCTGGGCTAACATCAATCTTGCCGATATGGCCACCAGCTTTAGACGTTATGGCGATCCCCAAAGTGCAATCCGTTACTACAATAAACTCAAAGCACTCTATTTAAAGAACAATAACCAAGAGCAGGCAATGTATGTCACCTCAGAAATAGGTCTGGCTTTAGATGAACTGGGTGAACATCAACAAGCTATTGATCACTTCTTGCTCAGCTATCAATACTTTAAGGAACATCAGCTAGAAAAAGTGGCCGCCACTATGGCGACGGACATTGCCTTTAGCTTAATCAAACTCCATCGTCTTAATGAAGCGGAAAAATATTTAACTGAAGCCGCAGCTGTGATTAGCGAGAAAGATTATGCCGCTTATAGCTTTATGAAACTCTTTACGGCCAATATCAAGTTTCAACAAGCACGTTATAAAGAAGCGCTTACCGAACTCGAACAAGGGGAAAAAGCCTTTCGAACTCTGCAAAATGATCGGGGACTCACCCAACTATTACAGCTGAAAAGTGATGTCTATGCGGCGATGAATAATTTACCTGCGGCCTATGGCGCACTGCAGGAATTTGTCGCCCTCACCAAAAAAGTCGATGACAACTCCTTCTCTCATCAAACCACAGAATTAAAAATGAAGTTTGATACCACTAGGATTGAATCTGAAAATCAGCGCTTGATTGAAAACCAAAACCTTAAAGAACAAGAACTCGCGCTACTCGAGAAGAATAAATCATTACAACACATTATTTTATTATTGACGGGCTTTATCCTGACAATAGTGTCGATATTTGCGTATAAACAAGTGCAGAGAAATCGCCAATTACAGGTCATAGCCCTCACCGATTACCTCACCAAGCTCCCTAATCGTCGGCATATTTATGCCCAAGCCGCACAGTATTTTCAGCAAGCCTTAAAACAACAAAGCCCTTTTTCGGTGATTATCTTTGATGCGGACCACTTCAAGAAAATTAACGATAACTTCGGCCATGAGCTGGGCGATCGCGCCTTACTGACGATCGCAAGCGCAAGTCAAGCCCTAACGGGTAATAAAGATCTTATTGGCCGTATCGGTGGTGAAGAGTTTTTGATTCTCTTACCCAACACGGATGCTGAACGTGCTTGTGAACTTGCCCATCAGTTGCAAGCTCAAATTAGTCGTCTAGGCGCTGAGGATTTACCGGCTGAACTCAAATTGACCGTTAGTGCAGGTGTCGCAACCTTAGCGCCGCAGCCCAATAGTGACAACACCTATCAAGACAAAGACTTTGCCAGCCTACTGAAACGTGCCGACGACGCCCTTTATGAGGCTAAAAATGCGGGAAGAAATTGTGTTAAAGCCGCCAAAAATGAGGCTGCGAGTGAGAGTTAAACACTTTTATGCCAAAACACTTGATGCTGTAAGGGCGGTGGCAGAGCACCAAACCATGTCTGATATAAACGACTAAATTCCCCTGAGTCTTTCATTTTCTCAAGCTCTGTTTGCCAACTCGTGACCGTGACCGCCGAGGTCCCTTTAGAAAAGGCTAAGTACAGATTAATCTCAGATACGACATACACTTGGCGTATATCGGCCTCACTTGCGCCAACCTCTTCTAATATCTGCTTAACCGCAAGATCCGCTTGGCACCAGAAACGAATTCGAGAAAACAGTAACTGCTTTGCCGATTGCTGTGGAAAACTCGCCACCAGTAAGTTATCGACACCCGCTTGTTGTAACAGCTGTGCTCCAGCGGATTCTCGATAAACCCCGACAATATCTTTAGATTGCAGTTCAGCAAGTTGCTCGAGCACTATGGGATCTGCCGCCCTCGCATACAAAGCAATTTTGCTGGTTGCAATCGGGCCGATGAAATCGAAATGATCTTCACGCTCGTCATTAATAGACGTCGCAAAAAGTAAGACATTCGCCGAGGTATTAGCAATCGAATACGCCCGTGCCCAAGGTAACACATCAATTTTTTCACTCTGGCCCAGTCTCGATTGCAAGGTATTGACTAAGTCCACCGCAAAACCTTGGGGAACACCATCTTGCTCGTAACTCATGGGAGGCCAAGCTTCGGTCACCAACTTCAACTTGTCAGGCGCCGCAAAAACAAAAGCGGGCATGAGACCTAATAAGCTCATCGCAAGAAAACACGCCCTAAGGGGAAACGCACTCAGCATACGGATACCAAACGGGAAACATTAAACCTAATCATAGACTCAATCTCAGCTGCAAATAAACATATGCCCCAAAGAAAATAACCTCTCATTCATGCTCACTGAGTAAACTCGTCCGTAACAAGTGAAAACTTGCTATCATATTGCCACCTACCCAAGAGCCTCACTGCAATGAATCCATGTCGACTTTAGCCAATCAAATCCCCAACCAATCCTATGCCAGCACGCTGTCGCGGCTTGCACTACAAATAAAAACGTGGGGAAAAGCACTCGGATTTGCACAAGTTGGCATTTGCGATACAGATTTAACGGCCGAAGAAGCCAAACTCCAAGCATGGCTAGACAAAGGGTTTCATGGCGAAATGGCGTATATGGCCACCCACGGGATGATGCGCGCTCGCCCGCAAGAATTGCATCCGGGCACAGTGCGAGTGATATCCGTACGGATGGACTATTTACCACCCGAAGCAGGCTTTGCCACTAATCTCACCGATCCCAACTTAGGTTATATCTCCCGTTATGCGGGTGGCCGCGACTATCACAAGTTGATCCGCGCTCGGCTTAAAAAGCTGGGGGATCAAATCAGTGCAGAGTTAGTTGCGCTCGGTTTCGATGCCGCCGATTTCCGTCCCTTCGTCGACTCAGCGCCCGTACTCGAGCGCCCATTAGCCGAAAAAGCCGGTATCGGCTGGACAGGTAAACACTCACTCATACTCAACCATGAGGCGGGTAGTTGGTTCTTTTTAGGTGAGCTGCTGATCAATTTGCCTCTGCCTGTGGATATTCCAATCCAAGAAGGCTGTAACAGTTGCGTCGCCTGCATCACCTCCTGCCCAACAGGTGCAATCGTAGAACCTTATGTGGTCGATGGCAGACGCTGTATTTCCTATCTCACCATCGAGCTGCAAGGCGCTATTCCTGAAGAATTTAGGCCACTTATGGGCAATCGCATCTATGGCTGCGATGATTGTCAGCTCGTGTGCCCCATCAATCGCCAAGCGCCACTCACAGCCGAAACCGACTTCCATATTCGTCCCCAGTTAAAACAGCCCGACCTTCTCAGCCTTTTTGCTTGGAGCGAGGCCGAATTTCTAAAGCAAACCGAAGGCAGCGCCATTCGCCGAATTGGTCATAAACGCTGGCTACGTAATATCGCAGTCGCGCTGGGTAACGCCCCCGCAAGCCCAAGCATTATTGCCGCGCTTAACGCTCGCAATGACAACGAAGATATCGATGAGATAGTGCGTGAACATATCGAATGGGCGCTCAATGCTCAGCAATCGCGCCTTGCCGACACCGCTGTAACTGAGCAACAAAAAGCGCGCCGCAAAACCGAACGCATGGTGCGTATTATCAAAAAAGGCTTACCACGAGATGCTTAACATCTAGCAAAGTTATCAATAGCTTACTACTGATTAATTAGCCTAAACTAAGAATCGTCATTCGCTCAGTACGTCTATTGAACCTTGATATGAACCTTGATATGAACCTTGATATTAAACATGGCCAATAGACAGTGGCGTTTCCCTTATTCGCAGCGAATAAAAGACACCGGAGGCATAAACATCCGGTGTCTTTTTACTCAGTAAGCTCAATAAGCTCAGTTAAAAAAACATCACACTCAAACAGAGATATTAACCAAGGCGGCGACGCAGTTCGCGGGTAGCATCAACCATGTTTTTCAATGCAGGTTCGACTTCATCCCAAGTTCGGGTTTTTAGGCCACAATCTGGGTTGACCCATAATTGACGCACGGGGACTTTCTGCGCGGCTTTCTCGATTAAGTGCACTATGGCCTCCACACTTGGGGTGTTTGGTGAGTGGATGTCATATACACCTGGGCCAATTTCATTTGGATATTCAAAATCTTCAAAGGCGTTGAGTAACTCCATCCGCGAACGCGAAGTCTCGATTGTGATCACATCTGCATCCATGGCAGCAATCGCGGCAATCGTGTCGTTAAACTCGCTGTAACACATGTGAGTGTGGATTTGAGTCTCATCAGTCACGCCAGCAGCGCTGAGTTTAAAGGCATTCACCGCCCAATCTAAATAGGTTTGCCACTCACTTTGCTTCAATGGCAAACCTTCACGGAAAGCGGGCTCATCGATTTGAATAATGCCAATCCCCGCATTTTGTAAATCGACCACTTCATCACGAATCGCCAGCGCCAGTTGTGTCGCAATCGCATCGCGGCTGATATCTTCACGGGCGAATGACCAATGCAGAATTGTCACAGGCCCCGTCAACATGCCTTTTACGGGCTTGTCGGTAAGACTCTGGGCAAACTCAGCCCACTCGACTGTCATAGCTTTTGGACGACTCACATCGCCGTAAATCAAGGGTGGCTTAACACAACGTGAGCCATAACTTTGTACCCAGCCATTTTTACTAAAACCAACGCCAGCTAACTGCTCGCCAAAGTATTCCACCATGTCGTTACGTTCGGCTTCACCGTGCACGAGTACGTCGATACCCAGTTTTAGTTGGCGTTCGATAGTATCGCGGGTCACTTGCTGTAACTGCTCAGTATACTGAGCATCACTTATCTCGCCCTTACGCCAGCGGCTGCGTAATCCTCGAATAGCGGGTGTTTGCGGGAACGAACCTATGGTCGTAGTGGGTAACAGGGGTAAACGGTATTTTTGCTGCTGCACGCTTTGGCGTACGCTGAAATCACTGACACGCTCGTAATCCGCAGTGGTTAATGCCGCAACACGCTCAATCACTTGCTTATCCGCAGCCTGTGCTTTGGCTTGACGACGAGCGATACAAAAAGCACTGATTTTTTGTGCTTCATCCGAATTAGGCGCCAACAATAATTGGCGAATTTTGCTCAATTCCAACAGTTTCTGCTTAGCAAAGGCTAACTGTTTACGCAGCACAGGTAATAGTTTGACTTCAACATCTAAATCGACTGGGCAATGCAGTAATGAACATGATGTGCCAATCCACAGACGATCGCCTAAATCACGCGCCACTGCGCCAATACGCTCGGCAATCAAATCGATTTCTGCCGCCCACACGTTACGGCCATTAACCACGCCCACCGACAAAATTTGCTCACTGCGCAACGCATTTGCAAACACAGCCAGTTGTTCTGGGGCTGTGACTAAATCCAAGTGCAAACCAGCCACTGGCAAGGCAGATACGAGGGCTTGATGATGCACAATACCGCCATAATAACTCGCCAAAAGAACCTTGACGTTTACAGTGCTTAGCGCTTGATAAGTCTCTGCTATCGCTGCTTGCCACTGCGTGTCTAACTCTAATGCCAACACAGGCTCATCTAACTGTACCCATTCCACACCTTGGGCGGCGAAACGCGCCAAGATGTCAGCATAAGCAGTTAATAAATTAGACAATAAACTTAACTTATTGAACTCTTGACCCACAGTTTTAGCAAGGTGCAAGTAACTAACAGGGCCGAGTAGCACAGGTTTTGCTTTATAGCCTAGCGCTTGCGCTTCGCTGACTTCATCAAAAAACTGCTCGTAAGCAATCGAAAACTCTTGGTTTTGCGTCAGCTCTGGCACCAAATAATGATAATTAGTATTGAAATATTTAGTCATTTCAGAGGCTGGCGCATCTTGCCCTGTCGGCGCTCTGCCGCGGGCAACACGGAATAAGGTATCGAGATCGATAGCGCCTTCGCCGCGGTGGCGATCAGGGATGGCATTCAAGGTCGCACTCAGGGTTAATACTTGATCGTAAAAGGCAAAATCCCCCACGGGCACTTGCTCGACGCCCGCTGCGGTTTGCCACTGCCAATGGGTACGGCGCAGTTCACTCGCTACTTCACATAATTCGGCTTGAGTACTCTCACCACGCCAGTATTTTTCTAAGGCAAATTTCAATTCACGTCGACGCCCGATACGGGGAAACCCAAGACTATTTAATTGCATACCCTATCTTCCTTTATTTGAGATAAGCCAAATTCGGCACTTGCACCCACCAGATTGTGTTCTCTTGGCACTTTTCAGTATTTCCGCCTTGATAAATAACAATGGGCGTCTGGACGTCTAGAAGTTTATTGTGTTAGTCTCTATTCCAGCAACCGAATTGATTTCAAGCACAACATGAGCGAATTTCACCTGGAGTGAACATGATCGAACTAAGACATCTGCGAACCTTAATGGCCCTGAAGGAAAGTGGCAGTTTGGCGGGCGCAGCCAAAAAACGTTTTGTCACTCAATCCGCACTCTCCCACCAAATTAAGGAGTTGGAGCAAAGGATTAACTCACCTATTTTTGTGCGTAAAAGCAAACCGCTGTCATTCACCCAAGAAGGTGCGCGTCTGCTTCATCTCGCGGAAGAAATTTTGCCTAAGGTGCTAGAAACCGAGACAGATCTTAAGAATGGCCTTGAAACCGAAACCAATCAGTTACGTGTCGGCATTGAGTGTCACAGCTGTTTTCGCTGGTTAATGCCTGTGATGGAGCAATTTAGACAAGAACATCCCCAAGCCGAGTTAGACTTGTCGAGCCGTCACTTGTTTGACTCGCTCAATGCCCTAGAAATGGGCGAACTGGATATAGTGCTGACCTCAGATCCTGTGCCTGGGCATTCACTCGCTTATCAGCATTTGTTTGATTTTGAAGTAAAGTTAGTGGTTGCTAAGGATCATCCTTTAGCGAAAGAAGCCTATGTCACCCCTAAGCAATTAGCACACTTGCCTATTATCAGTTATCCCGTACCACTGACGCGTTTAGACATCTATCGCCACTTTTTAGAACCCGCAGGCATAGAAGCGGGCGAGCAGAAAACCTGTGATTTAACCATGATGTTACTGCAACGCATCGCCTGTAAAGACGGTATAGCCGCGCTGCCAAATTGGTCGATAAATGAAGGGCATGGCCTAAGCCTTACCACAGTGAAGCTCGGGCAAGAAGGCTTGAAACGCCCTTTGTTTGGCGCCTATCGCCGCCATAGCGCCAACTCAGCCTTGATCCAAAATTGGTTACAACTGGTGGCGAGTGAAGGTTTATCTCGCCAGCAGAAGACAAATTAATGCGGGTGAAATCTAATAAAGAAGCCTGCGAATGCAGGCTTTTTTTATTGAATTAAATAGTTATTTTATTCGTTCAAACCGTTATTTGTCGCATCTAAATATTACAGCGGATTCATCAATAGACCACGCATAGACAATACGCGGCGCAGGATTAAACCAGGGGAATTCGAATTACGGGTCTGACGCAAATTATGGGCAATCATAAACTCTTGACGCAAGTCCTGATCGAGATCTAACGCTTCGAATGATTCTATCGTCAATGTCTGCTGTTGATTATCAATCAATGACTTAATTACGCTTAAAGGGAATGATTGTTCGGCATTAGCATTTAAATACGCAAAGGCCGTGAGCGCGATAATTTGGCCGAACACACTGAACAGGGCCAAGGTTTGCACTTCATCAGCATCAACCTCGACGCCTTCCATATCCGCTAAACTGTCCACCGCATCCGTTGCAATATCTTCAGTCAACTTCCAATAACCTTGGACCAACTTTTTATAGGGCTGTGGCAGCTCATCGAGACGCTCTTGCAGATAAAACGTAAAGGCATAGCGATAGATATTCACTTGACCTAAGCGGACTAAAGCTTCTTTCAAGGAGCGAGTCTTAGGGTTAATCACCCCTGATGCCTGTGCGGAATTGCTGCGCATTAGCATGTGCGCCGCCAATGCGGGGTCACTCGAGATGATGTCGATCACGTTACGAATGTCGCCTTCAGCAAGGATCGCTTTTTTGAGTGGAATTAAAATCCCTCGGCGGCCAATCACTTGCTCTTCATTCGCTATAATAGCTCTAACTTGAGTAAAAACCTGTTGCTCAAGATCAGTCATAAGACACTTTGCACCTGTTTATTAACAATAAGATGATTCGGTTACTCTTCACATCATACCCAAAATTTAAAGAATTTCAGTACTAAGTCGCACAATAGCCTAACGAAAAGAATAAAAAATGACTACCTTATATGTAACATCAAATGGTGAAGCAAATAAGGTGCTGGAGGTGGAGATATAATCCCATGTTTTAAAACAATTTTAACATTTCCATTCTTCAAGTCGTCACGAGCCTGTCCGTCTAATAATTTATCTCTATTTCTACAACGAGGGTAAGCGACACCCATTCGCATTTCATTGCAATATGCCTCTCACTTACAATGACCAATTCAACATCAGTGTTGAAGCATAGCATTCCCGCTACATAGTCGACTTTTAGCTCATTACTACTCATCACTCTAGTGCCACAGTTTTCAGCAACAATTGTTCTGTAATGAGCATCATTTAGTATCATGGTCATGAGAATCTTGCCAATATAAGATGACTCAATCAAAGGATACAATTGAGCCTCAAACTGATATCAAAGTGGAAATGTCTTTATTTGGAATTGGCAAACAAACAATCCATTTGAAAAGAAAAATCAACTTAAGTATCATGGCCCAAACGTAGAGTTTTTTGCTCAAAGCACTGAAATAGTAAGCTGTTTTGACTGTTTCAGATAAAATATCGGAGAGAAACGTGAGATACAGTAAATTTACCATTGCTTTGTTGTGCTTGTGTGCAAGTAACTCGTACGCCTTAGAGTTGATAACTGCAACTGAAAACCAATCAGTAAACCAAATCGAACAAAAGTTTGATATTGATAACTTGTTAATATCTATTAATGACCGCTTATCTAATCATAAGAAAAGTGAATATGATTATGAATCACTATTAACAAACATCAAAAACGAGAAAGAGCATTATAACAAGGCAATATTGGCATTACCCAATACCATTTTAACAGAAAGTGACCCGAGTAATTACTTCAAAGAAATCGAAACCTTAGTAAAGAACATTGATTCACTTGAAAAGAAATCGGTCGAATACGAAATTAAAAACAAAGAAAACTATCAAGATATATTAAAACAGTACGAAATTGTTAATAGTCAACGAACTCAAAGAGGCGCACAACTTTTTGCATTAAAAAAAGAAATAGTTAATCGTATTGTTGCTGAGTTATCCAGTGCTGATAGTGTTAAGTCAATTGACCTAGAAAGCTCTATGACTTGTTCTAAATTTCAATCTATAAATGATTGTTTAAAAGATACCGAAAAGTATACAGTTAAAAATACGATTAATTCAGATCCATTCCTTAGCGATAAAAGTGTACTACTATCATACAAGGTTATTGATGCTAGTATGAATATGAATGGAGAACTGCATTATAGAGTTAACATGACGTTTAAGCCGTCATATAACAACAAAATAGAATCATTACTCAATGAAAAACTGGGCCTTAAGTCCACAGTGATTACCCTAACGAGCAACGTTGATGCAGACTGGTATGTCGATGGTGCAAAGGTTGGTACAGGTAAGAAAATTTATCCCGAAGTTACCTTAGGTAAGCATGGTATTGTCGCATCATACAAAACCATGAAAAAATCAACCATTGAAACAGTAGAAACCAATGCTATTTTTAACTATAAATTTGGCAAGATAGAAGACAAACCCGCTACTGACAATGAAGAGATTAAAAGTATAGCGAATAAGTCAGCTGCAGAGGAGACCAAGTCTAAACAGACTAAGCCAAAATTAACTATGTATGCAAACAAAGAAGACAACACATCGAAAGAAGTTAATAATAAAAATGAGATATCTGCCGATAATAATGATAAAAATAGCTATGAATATTATCTTGGTATTAAACCGCTAAATAAAGAAGAACAAGATAAACAATTTAAGAATAGATAATAGCAAAAGCAGCCTTTATATTCATTTAAAGGCTGCAAAATAGCTTATGTAGTCAGATATTAAAAACGATAACCAAGGGTTAAACGAATATCACGGCCTCGACCAGAGTAATAACTATCACCCCAAAGGCCACCGTAATAACCTGCACTGACATAATCTTTATCGAATAGGTTATCGATACGCAGACTGGCAAGCCAAGCATCACGATTGTAGTTCAAGGCTAAATTACCAAGCACGTAACTAGATAACTTATCGCCTTCGTTACCGTTATTGCCTTCAATAAAACGATCACCCGTGTAGATAGCTTCGGCAAACACCTGGAAATGCTCAGCAAAATCCATGCTGACATAACCGCGCCCTGTGTGTTTTGCCACCCAAGACAGCTCTTTGCCATCATTGATACCGTCAGTAAATTCAGCATCGATATAGTTATACTCTAGCCCGAGCTGCAGCGCTTTAGTCACCTGCCAATCCCAATCGGCACTCGCGCCATAACGACGAGAAGCGTCGGCATTAACGTTAGCGCCTTGAAAATCTCCATTTGGAGGTGTCTCAGCGCTAGGATCAAACACGATTTCATCTTCCAAATCGAGACGATATAGGCTTACTCGTAGAGTTTGGCTCGCAAGAGTCCAATCCCAACCCGCTTCGTAGGAGCGGCCCGTCTGCGGCTTTAAGCCAAACACATCTTTAGGGGTATAAGCTTGCTCATCCACTTTCGCAAAACGGAAGTTTTCATCTCCACGTAGATAGAATCTGTGCTCCATACTAGGACGGTAGTTTAGGCCAAACTCAAATGCTGTCGCATCTTCATCTAAATCGATACCACTAGGATAAACTTTGCGATCGACTAACTCGTCGGTCACCCGCGCATATCGCCCACCCACAACATAACTTAGGGTATGGCTTAATGGCACAGTGGCTTGTAAGTAAGCACTTTGTGTTTGCTGCACATTACTGCGCGCCATAGTGTCAAAATCAGCCTTACCACGGCTGATGTCTAAACCTGTGACTAGGTTTAGCTCACCTTGACGGGTACTGTAGTTCGCTAACGCTTTAGGACTAAACATCAACAGTGAGCGCGTGTTATGGCTGTTCGCCCCCCAATTAAAAGAAGACACTAAGGTATCGCTATAATCTAAATCCGCTGCCAGCGCCCAGTTTTGATTGAGCTGATGCTGGTAACCCGTGCGCGCCGCAGTGGTCATCTCATGGACATATTCGCTGCTCTTGAAAGATTGGCGTGGGTCTTTATTGAACTGTTCTTCTGTCAATGAGCCCGGATTTTCACGATCGTTGTCGTAGTAGCTAGTTTCAACAAAGAAGGAGTCTGTGGCCGTTTTATATTGAATGCGACCTAAAATCGACCCTGTTTCATTGGCATTATGCTTGCGGTAGTTGTCACCTTGGTTATAGCTACCAGTGAAAAAGTAACGCCAATCCTTGTTGATCGCGCCAGACACATCACCACGACCTTCATAGGTATCAAAGCTGCCGCCGGATAACTGTACGCTACCGCCGGTATTTTCAGGGGATTTAGTGACAATATTGATCACGCCGCCTACCGCTTGGTCACCATAAAGCACACCCGCACTACCCGATAAAATTTCGATGCGCTCGACTTGGTTAAGCGGAATGGCATTAAGACTAGGGGCTGCGATATCGATATTATTGAGGCGACGACCATCAAGTAAAATCAGCGTGTTATTCGCAGCAGTGCTGGCACTAAAGCCACGCATCGCAAAACTAGTACCGATGTTATTATCTGAAATTTGAATACCACTTTGACCGCGTAAAACTTCAGTCACACTAGTGGCACCGCTCATTTCAATCGCCGCAGCGTCAATCACATTCACATTCGCGGCAATATTTAACGGGGTATTGTCAGAGCGGCCGATCACGACAAGATGCTCGTCGACTTTCGCTGTGCTGCTAGCGTCAGCCGCCATAGCGGGCGCGATAACGGAAAAACTGCAAAGGCTACCGATCAGCAGCGCGATTTTGGTTGGATTTGTTCCCATTTTACCTTTAACTCCTGCAAGGAAAACGGGGCATTAGCGCCACGATACTGTTCATTCAGTAAAAGATACTGACAGTGACTATCGCATTTTGAGATCTGCCCACCGAAATCTCAAAAACACCTTTAGGGCCGGTCTCCGGACTTAGGCTATGTTAATCCGTAAAAATAGAATTAACGCGAGACTGACCTTTAACATTCTGACTATCGGGTTCTGTCTTGAACACACCAATCAAACGCGGTCTTCTCTCACCTTTTACCGTTGCGGGGGCAGTGCCAGAATTTCACTGGCTTCCCGATTATCTCGCGGCTTTCGCACGCAAGCACCTCAGAAGGTTGACTAAAAATTTGATTCATAGGGTACAGCCATCAATAAAACAGCGATACTCCCTTAAGGCTCAGCACATTATAGAGCCTGAGCGCGCGCATTATAGACGTCTATACGGATGAAAGTCCATCAAACTCAAGCGAACGTCTACAGCCTACTTCAAGGAGAATGGGACTAAAGTGGAGATAAAATCTTGGCTATTATCTGCCTGCAGTGGTGGTTTATCGGCAGAAAAAACGGCACCTCGCATCGACTTATGCAACAGATACAAATCTTTATTGCCACTGACAACCGTATAATAGCCAATTTCCCCTTGAGGAGTTGAAGCATAGGCTTTGGGATTCAGTGGCGTCACACCGTGTAAATTGGGCATGGCTGTACAGCCTAGAATCGCATGAAATCCAGCGTGCCCATCGACTTCAGTGTCACCTAACTTCTGGTACACCACCTCGCCATCACAGGTCGATTTATAGGTCTGGGCCATCGCATCTAAAAAACGCTCAGGGCTAATACTCTCGGCCATATCCTTAAAACCCTGCACGCAAAATAGGGCACTCCACTGGGCTAATGCTTCCTGCTCAGGCACATATTCTGCCATAAACATGCCTGCTTGCTCCTCATGATAAGCCTGTTTCCAGCCCGCAGGCAGATTGAACCCTAATTGCTGACCAAATACGGGCAATACATGGGTATGAGCAACGCCGCTTTCGCTCCGGGGCATATCTAATGTGGCTTGAACAGGCTCTGAGCCAATTAAGCTGCAGAGTAACAACACTCTGGCACCTTGAAATAATCCAATAGGTGAACACAATGCTAATTTCATACTTATCATCCTTGTATCGCACTTATAACTAATACTAATTAATACGACATCATGAAATTGAACAGAAAACACCCAGCATTCTAGCGAAGAACCCAGATTGAAAACAGTCAAAAGCTTAGATTAACTGCCACTTTGAAAGAAATAATCACTGTCACGGCTTGAATAACAGAGAAATACTCCGTTTATCTGCGCCGTGATGGTAAAAAAGGTTAGTGCTATTCGCTAAACAACCACATTTTTACTTCAGGTTTAGGCCTTTCCTGACTCAGAATCGCCTGCCGTTGCTCTGGCGTTTCGCATTGGATAACAGGGGTAAAATCCAGCGGCTTAATCACCAACGAATCGGCAGGCGGTAGCGGAGATTTGGCGAACATCTCGTTATTCATCGACCAAGAGACCCATTCCCCCTTTTCACTGATCCCGACATAACCCTCACCCGCCCTCGCTAACCAAGTTAATCGCGGGATGCGTTCTATGAGCTTCTCGACATTTTCTAGGTTAGCCCTATAGCCTACTGGCACGACTTTGCCGTCAGGACGGGTGAATACAAATGATGCTGAACCTATGGTGATCTTGCTTCCCTCCTGCCAATACCGATTGAGAATGTCTTGGGCATAGTGAAAACCATATAGATAGGCGTAGTCACTATCATCGACAAGGATTTGCGGTACGGCATTGTCACGCAGCAACAAAAATCCCGTGCCAACACTGACAATACTGTTCACGCCTTTAATATCCGTTTGTTTGAGCCAATCGATACCACAGTTCGTTTCATTGCCCCAAAAGTGCGCCTCACCCGTTGGACTTAAGATTGCAAAAGCACAGCTATTTGACGTAATACTCGCGACATCCAGTAGCGCACTGCGAATAGAATAAACATCACTACTCTGCCCCCAAGTTACGACGCTGCCATCCTTTTTTAGAGCTGCATAAGTTCCTTGGGTATATTCAACACTCACAACATCCATTAACTGTGGCAGCAGCTTTTTCATATTGGTTGACCGTTCAACTTGCCCCCAAATCACAGTGCTTCCGTCTTTTTTAAGAGCAGTAAAACTTCGTCCTTCAGCAAAAATATCCACGACATCAAACAGTTTATCCTGCACATGTTGGCTATTGCCGCCTTCGGGCCCATAACCCCAAGTGTGCACTTTTCCACTAGCATCGAGTGCGGCTACCGCCTCACGGTTAGCATAGAGTTTAGTGATGTTTGTCATACGGCTTTGAAGGGCTTTGTCGAGGCTCAGTTTCCCTGCACGTCCCCAGTACACCACAGTGCCATCTTCACGCAGGGCGGCAAAACCTTCCTTTACAGGCACGACTTGTTTAACGTGTTTAAGCTCCGCAGCAACTTCGCGGCTATCGCCGCCGCTAAAACTATTTCCCCAAGTGATCACATCGCCATTTGGGGTGATGGCAGCCACTGCCATATCATTTGCTACAACGGTATTTACCGCGGGTAAATCACAGGGAATATGACGATACTGCGGACTCGGTTTTTCCTTAAATTGGATGAGTTTACCGTTATCAAACTGCAGCAATGACTCGTTATTACTTTCCACTATGGCCATAGGTTGAGGCTCGCTACAGCCAGAGATCTGCATGGCAACCATGCCCGCGAGTAAAGCCTTAGGCCAAGTGATTCGATGAGTGAGCATTACTTATTTCCTTGTATTTGCTTGGAGATGTCATTCAATGTTGTGCAGCAGACAGAGCGAAGATGAAATAACCTAACATCGCCTAATGTCAAAAATGGGCAGAATTCTAGCAGCTTGTTGATAAAAAGACGAAAATGCTCACAGTTTACTCTGCAAGTGCCCTCCACAGGCTAGCGCCTAACTTATGGCATGCTATTCTAAGCATCCAGTACCGCTGTTTAAAGGAGTAACAGTATGACTCGTCACATCATTCTTGATTGCGATCCCGGCCATGACGATGCTATCGCGCTGATCTTAGCCTTAGCTCACCCAGACCTCGTTCCCCTTGCCGTCACGACTAGCGCTGGCAATCAAACCCCAGATAAAACCCTCAACAACGCCCTGCGGATCTTAACCCTGTTAAACCGAGGTGATATCCCAGTCGCAGGCGGTGCCACTAAACCGCTAACACGTGAACTGATTATCGCCGACAATGTTCACGGCGAGACTGGCCTCGATGGCCCAGCATTACCCGAACCGAGCTTCAGTCCACAAGCCATAACAGCCGTTGAACTGATGGCGCAGCAAATCCGCCAAAGCACTCAGCCAGTGACTTTAGTGCCTACTGGGCCGCTGACTAACATCGCCCTTTTACTGGCGAGTCACAGCGAGCTACACCCTAAAATCGAGCGTATTGTGCTAATGGGCGGCGCAGCCGGTGTCGGCAATTGGACGCCTGCCGCCGAGTTTAATATTTTTGTCGATCCCGAAGCCGCCGATATTGTCTTTAAGTCAGGCATTCCCATCACTATGTGCGGGCTCGATGTGACCCATCAAGCGCAAATCATGGATGCAGACATAGAACGGATTCGCGCCATCCCAAATCCAATTGCTCAGTGCGTCGCCGAGTTATTGGATTTCTTTATGATTTACCACAGAGATCCTAAATGGGGCTTTATTGGTGCACCTCTGCACGACCCCTGCACTATCGCTTGGTTGCTCAAACCTGAACTGTTTGAAGCACAAGATTGTTGGGTCGGGATTGAAACCCAAAGCGAGCTGACCTTAGGCATGACAGTGGTTGATCGCTATCAACTCACTGGCAAACCCGCCAATGCGACTGTGCTGTTTGGGCTCGACAGACTCGGTTTTGTCGATTTACTGGTAGACAGTTTACGTGTCTATGATCCAACTTATCTCAATCGCAGATGAAAATAACAGTGAGTTTTCTATGAGCCAGATACTCGTTATCGGCAGTGCGAATGCCGACCATGTGATGAAATTTGAGTACCTGCCCGCAGCAGGGCAAACCTTGATGAGCCGAGACTATCGACTCGAACAGGGAGGTAAAGGAGCCAACCAAGCGGTCGCCTGCGCGCGTTTAGCTAAATCAGGCACCCGCACTGACTTTATCTGCCACCTCGGCCAAGACAGTATCGGCGATGATATGCGTCAAAGCTGGATCAAAGATGGCATCAGTACAGAAGGTATTAGCCAGATAGCGGAGCAGAGTACAGGCACAGCGATGATTTTTATCGGTGACAACGGTGAAAACACCATAGGTGTTGCTGCGGGAGCCAACGCCACTCTTTCACCCGATGACTTAGAAAATCACTATGCTCTGTTTTCCCGTGCTCAATTCCTTTTAATTCAACTAGAAACGCCTGCTGCCACAGTGGCAAAGGCATTACAAATGGCAAAAACCTTTGGCGTGACTACGGTATTAAATCCCGCCCCAGCGACCGCCCTTGGCCACGATGTACTCAAATGGGTTGATGTGATTACGCCTAATGAGACTGAAGCAGAAGCTTTAACTGGCGTTGAAATTAACCATCTCGATGATGCTCAAATGGCTGCGCAGCTTCTGCACCAGCAAGGTGTAGGAATTGTAGTGATTACTTTAGGCAGTCGCGGCGCATATATCAGCAGCCCAGGTTTTACCGGGCTAGTGCCCGCACTTGAAGTGCAAGCCATAGACACAGTCGCTGCAGGGGATACCTTCAACGGCGCCTTAGTCGTCGGCTTGAGTGAAGGCATGTCAATTGCTGCCGCCGTGGGATTTGCCAATGCGGCCAGTGCCATTACAGTGACTCGCCAAGGCGCACAACGTGCTATTCCCTATCGACAGGAGCTTTCGTACTAAAAAAGCAAGCGACTTTGAGTTAGACGCCCTGAGTCCGCCTATCTAAATTATCACTTATAAATCATAGCTATAAATCAAATTCATTAATGATAATCCGCGAGTATTTAGTTGGTTCCAGCTCAGTACTCGCTCGTCTATGTTTACCGCTAGCGATTTTGCCGTTACAGAATTTTGCAGTCACAGAGAATGCAGTACTCAAACGAAAGTTGCATATACATAATTTACACGCTGATTTCATTCCCATTTAATGAAGATTGCTTATTCTGGTAGGCGCATGTCCGAGTCAAAAGGACTCGGCTACCCTTGTTCAACTAAGGAAGTACCAGATGAAAGCAAAAAGCACAGCTTTACGTAACGTGACCAGCACTAGCCTAATCGGCCTAGGATTATTATTCGCTAGCCAAGCGAGTGCCAACGAATGTGAACTGAAAATTGCCGCCACTGATGCAATGCAATTTGACACTAAAGAGCTGTCAGTACCTGCAAGCTGTAAAGAAGTGACCTTAACCTTAACCCACACAGGCACTTTGCCAAAAGCAGCTATGGGCCATAACTGGGTACTAACTAAGGCAGCCGATATGTCAGCCGTCGCAACTGAAGGTATGAGTGCCGGTCCTGATGCAGCCTATGTTAAAGCGGGTGATACTCGCGTTATCGCTCACACGCCATTAGTGGGCGGCGGCGAATCAACATCTATTACTTTTAGCACTGCTGGCATGAGCGCTACCGAAGCTTACCAATTCTTCTGCAGCTTCCCAGGTCACTGGGCGATTATGCAAGGTAGTTTCAAGCTAAAAGCTTAAGGTGAATGGCTTAGCCTAAAGTTAAGTGATAAAAACACAAAAGCGGATCTTAGGATCCGCTTTTACATTCCAGCCATTGCATTTAGCCGCAATAATTCATCAGGGCCTTGGTTGGATAACTAATGGCGCAAAGCTCGTCATCGCATTACCGTTAGCCCCGTTCAAGTTAGGATATTCAACCCCTTCCTGTAAAGTGTAATACACGTCGACAAAGTCATCGTCATTGGTGAACCAAGCATCCGGCATCACACTTAAAATACCATTGGTGATTTGCGGGATCAGCGCATAACCCTGAGCTTCAGGATCGGGGATCGACTTTAAGATCTGCTCCGCCGCTTCCAACAACTTAGTGGCCAACACTTTATAGTTAGTACCATCGTCATGCTCCATTAGGATCATGTCCGCAGCCGCCCAACGATAACGCTCCCAATGGATGATGATTTGATTCGGATAATAGGTCGTATCCGCATAATCTAAATAGGGCATTTCGACGATATCGAGCACAGGCTCTTCACGGCTCGGGTCAATCCCTGTCACTATGCCGTAAATCTCGGCACGACCAGAAATCCACGGCTCATGGTCATCCTTCAAGGATATTTGTTTGATCACTGTGGTTGAAATAGGCTTGTCTGCCACCGCCTGTGTTTGCGCACGGCTCAGTAGCACGCCATCTTTTTTCGCCGATTGTGCTTCGGCAAATGTCGCCCGCATCACCTCTAAGCCAGCCACAAAAGCTTTTTTACTATCGATACCGACCACAAAAACCGGCTGCTGCGGTAGGTTATACACGTCTAATTGATGCACTTGTCCATGAATATCAAAGGCTTCAATATAATCCCACTGACGCTCGTCACCATCGGGCTCATAGGTAAATAAAGGCGACTCACCTTGCTGCCATGGGGTTAACATGGTTTCATCCGCCAGACGCACTTGCACCAGAGAATCTGCTTTGGCACTTAAGCCCTTCACTCGGCGAATCGACGCATCGGCTTTGGTGATCACATTATCATTGAGCCTATGCTGAGACAGAATGTCATCGGCATTCACTGCCAACTGATACTGGTTTATTTCAGTCTGTAAGATAGGCGCAAGCTGCGCATATTGATGGCTTAAATCTAACGCCAATGCCCGCTTAGTATTAGTTAACTGAGCTTGTGCATCCAAAGTCGAATCCTTTAGCGACGCTTGTAGCAAGCGTAACGCCTCTCCATCTAAGGCTTGGCCATAACTCATGGTTGCCGAAGCCGACAAACACAGCAATAAACTGGATTGAAGTAGTTTCATAGGTGTTCCCTTACCTTAATAAAATTAAACGTGTGTTCGAATTCTCTACATATGAGCACAGACCCGAATCCAAGTAAACCAAATGATAATAATTATCGTTATTTATTAATGGTATAGAATACGCAATAGTGCTGAAACTCTCTAAAAACAAGACAGTTATCTAAAAATAGAATAATAACGATAACGACCCTTAATCGGCCAAAACGTGCGGAATAAACAGGAAGAAACAACAAATGGGTTTACAAGCTAAAGTAGCTCGAGCGACAAAAACACAAAAGGCGGATCCTAAGATCCGCCTTTTGTTATTTATAGCCAGAGTGACGTTTCAGAACGCGTCATGCGCGCCCTAACAGTCACACCAGCTTGATAAGACAATACTAAACGAGTGAGTGTTACTCTTCGTCGAAATCATCTTCATCAAGATCTTCGGCATCGGTTGCCGCTTCAGCCGCTAATGCTGCCGCTAATTTTGCTTTAGCTTGTTTCTCTGAGCGACGTTTGTTGCGCTCAGTTAACGTGCCTAAAAACACTTGTAATTCTGTTAAGCCCCAAGCTTGCGCTTCGGCTTCGGTCGCAAAACCATCATGGCTCTTAGACACAACTGTTTTAGTTGATGTCATGCGACGAGTGATTTCAGTTTTCCAACCTTTGTCGCCCTGTGTCACGCGAAAATCGTATTTTTTGCCCTTGCTCATTCTGCTCTATTTCCTAAATGATGCTTGTCACGTTTGTCTTATCAAGCGAACCAAACGCTCATCATAAAACAAAAGGAGCGCAGTGTACTTGATTTCGGCCCAGAAAGATCGCCCAGATGAAAATATTCATGCCAGTTTCATCGACTCGCCCAGTGGAGTCAATTCTCAAGTCTAAAACAACACTGCGCATATATCCCGCTCATCCTCTATTGATGGCTGTTTATCGCGAGCTAGCGCAAAAAAACATGCCTAAGATAATCGTCATGCAAACGGTATATATTCTTGTTTATGTCATAAAAATAGGCTTTTTTAGTCACATTAACACTTTAGAGTTTCTGATTAATATTAATACTTTACATCATTACTCATAGGTAAATCTGATGAAACTACGCCCTATTTCGTCGCTCTCACTCGGCCTGTTAATTGCCACCAGCGCTTTATTAGCTGGTTGCAATAGTGACGATAA
The DNA here is from genome assembly GCF_031932065.1 of Shewanella scandinavica. NCBI lineage: Bacteria > Pseudomonadati > Pseudomonadota > Gammaproteobacteria > Alteromonadales > Shewanellaceae > Shewanella > Shewanella scandinavica. Next base: position 7,358 of record NZ_JAUOES010000014.1, on the reverse strand, counting down.
CAACACAGAAGTCACGCCACCTGCCAGCAAACCTGTTCCAGCTCAAGTGGGAGAAAGACCTTTATTCCTCGTGCGTCAAATGCAAGACAGCGCACTTAAAACCCGCTTAGAGCAATGCACCACTGACAATTTTTATCGCAACGAGTTTTCCATCGGTCACCGTGGCGCTGCGATGCAATTTCCTGAGCATACAAAGGAATCCTACCAAGCGGCTATCGATTCGGGCGCTGGCATAGTTGAATGTGATGTCACCTTCACCGCCGATAAAGCCTTAGTGTGCCGCCACTCACAGTGCGATCTTGCCAGCACGACCAACATTTTAGCCGTGCCTGAACTGGCTAATAAATGTTCGAGCCCATTCACTCCAGCCGATGCAGCCAATGGCGTCAGCGCATCGGCGACCTGTTGCACCAGCGATATCACCCTCGCCGAATTTAAAACCCTCAAGGGTAAAATGGAAGGCAGCAATCCTAAAGCGACCACTGCGGCCGAATTCATCAATGGCACTCCAAGCTGGCGCACCGATCTCTACGCTGGCAATGGCACCTTGATGACCCATGCTGAAAGTATTGAAATGTTTAAAAAAGCTGGCGTGAAGATGACGCCAGAGCTCAAAGCCGCCAGCGTATCTATGCCATTCGATGGTTTTACCCAGCAGGATTACGCGCAAAAAATGTTAGATGAATACACGGCGGCTGGCGTCGATGCTTCGCAAGTATTCCCTCAATCATTTATCTTAGATGACATCAAATATTGGGTCGCCAACGCACCTGAGTTTGCGAAACAAGCCGTATTTCTCGATGACAGATACGATTATAACAGCGCTTTCGATCCGCAAAACTCTGCCACTTGGTCACCATCAATGGCAGATTTGAAGACCCAAGGCGTCGAAATTATCGCACCGCCACTCTGGGTTTTAGTCGCCTTAGATGCGGACAAAAAGATCACCCCTTCGGAATACGCTAAGGCCGCCAAAGGCGCTGGGCTTAAGATCATCACTTGGTCGCTGGAACGTTCTGGTTTATTAAAAAATGGCGGCGGCTTTTATTATCAAAGCATTACCGAAGCCATAGATAACGAAGGCGATACCTTTGAATTACTCGATGTGTTAGCTAAAGATGTCGGTGTGATTGGGGTGTTCTCCGACTGGCCCGCCACTGTGACTTACTATGCTAACTGTATGGATTTATAAGTCGTCGATATAGAAAACAAAAAATGCGTTAACGATTGCTCGTTAACGCATTTTTTATTGCGAAAATAGTCTATATTTCGCCGCGAGCAAGCTATTTAAACAGGTGCTGGATATTCTTTAAATCGCCCTTACCTTCGGCAATTTCTTCCGGTGTTAAACCTGTGACTTCATGCGGGAAAACTAACCAGTCTTCAGAGGCATGGATGTAATAGTCAGGTTTTAAGGGCACGGCGGTATTTTTTGGCTTGTAATAAGGGCAAGCGATACGGATATCGGTTGGAATATTCAGGCGCATCAACTGACCGAGTTTTTCTTTTAATGCATGGATACTACGGCCAGAGTCAAACACGTCATCCACAATCAATAAACCGTCGCTAGCGTTCGCATTTTCAACGATGTAATGCAGGCCGTGAACTTTGATTTCTTTGCTTTGCTTGTCGGTACCAATCCCATAATAGGAAGAAGTACGCACGGCAATGTGATCGGTTTCTACTTGTTTAAAGTCGAAAAATTCCTGTACCGCGATCCCGATTGGAGCGCCACCACGCCAAATACCCACGATAAACTGCGGACGAAAGCCACTCTCATACACTTGCGAAGCTAATAAAAATGAATCTTCCAGCAATTGCTGCGCGGTAACAAAATACTTTTCTGACATGACACAGTCCCCATCACATTGATTTTATTCTTAGGTCGTTAAAGCAAAAGCTTATGACCCCTGTAAGGTCTGTTCGGCGGGTAAAGGTTCCCAAAACACTAAAACAGCTTTGCCTTAGCAAGTGTAGGCAGCCGCCGAATTTTGGGAGCGAATTTTATACCAAAAAAATGCGATGTGCTGCAGTAATAGTAAGAACTTGCGTGACAACAGACATTTATTTTGCCTTTTTAGGCAAAAAGCAACAAAAAGGCCACTCTAAGGTGGCCTAAAAACAGCGAATAAATACCTGCGTTAAACGATAGGCGTAATCACATGCTCGCCCACTTTTGCCTTGGCGCTATAACCACGTGCCGTTGCCGCTTGGAAATCCTTCGATAGAATGGTATCCACATAATGCCAGTCGCTGCGCACCTCATCAGCGGTGAAAGTGAGCGTCATAAAGCCGCGATCTCTTAAGTTAGCGTACTTAAGATCTGGCACTAACTCGACGATCGCCGCCTCAGTCGCAGGGATCTGCTCAGCGGGCAGATTCAAATAGTACTCAAGACCTGGTGAAGACACTGAGCTGGTCGCAAACTCCACCCCAACGGTATCGCCATTCACATCTTTAAGCTCGTTAGCCCAGGCATTATGGGTATCGCCCGCGATCACGACTAGGTTGAGGTTTTTCGATTTAGCCGTACCTAAAATCACCTCACGCTCATAGGCATAACCGTCCCAAGCATCTAAGTTGTATGGAATGGCAGGTAATTGCAGCAGTGCGATAACTTCTGGGGTTAATAAGGCTTGATTAGCCTGAAGATATTGCAACTCTTGGGCGGTCAGCGTGGGATCATTTGCCGCCGCACGCGCCGCTAGCTTAGCTAACGCACCTAACATGGCATATTGGGGAATGCTCATCTGCTGAGTCGCAATCGCCGCCGGCAATGACATCTTGCCCATCAAAATCTGTTGCCCTAACACCTGCCACTTGCCCGTTGCTTGCAGCAGAGTGCCCTGCAGCCATAACAATTGCGTCAGACCCAGCATAGTGCGAGTGGTCGAAGTCACATCGGCAAGGAAACGCTCGCCCGCAAACGAACCCGTTGTCGGATCCATATAGTCGGCATAATCGAGCTGTTTATCACGGGCCAATACACGGGTATCGAGCATGTGCAGGTCGACAAGATTGCCGTAACTGAAGCTGCGGTAAATCTCTTCATGGTTCCCTTCGCGCCATGGACGAATAGGCAACCATTCGAAATAAGCTTGCAGTGCCGCTTCTTTGCGGACGGCAAAATCGCCTTCGCCTTCATTATGATTCTCGGCGCCATCACGCCAAGTATCGTTGGCCACTTCGTGGTCATCCCATACTGTGATAAAAGGCACTTTCGCGTGTAACTTTTGCAGACTCGCATCGGTATGATACTGGCCATAACGGGTGCGATAATCGCCCAATGTCAGCAACTCAGTGGCCGGTAATACTTCACGGCCAAGCTCTGCAGCATGCTCACTGGCATAACCGCCACGGGCATATTCATAGATGTAATCGCCTAAATGCACCACGGCATCTAAGTCATCCTGCGCCGCCGCTAATTCATAGACGTTAAAGTATCCAGCTGGAAAGTTCGCACAGGACATCACCGCCAATTTGACAGAACTCACATCGCCCTCAGGCAGAGTACGGGTTTTACCCACGGCTGAGGTTTTGTCACCTGTCATAAAGCGGTAAAAATAGTTTTGGCCAGCACGTAAGCCGCGGGCATCAATCTTAACCGTGTAGTCACGACTTGAATTAGTGACCATCTCACCCGTGGTCACTAATTGACTAAAGGCAGCATCGCTTGCCACTTGCCAGCTCACTTTTACATCGCCCTCAGACTCAGGCGTGACACGGGTCCAAAGGATCACAGCGTCAATAGCAGGATCGCCACTGGCAATCCCATGTAAAAATTGCGCGGGTACAGAATTATCATCATTACTATCACTACAGCCCATCAAGCCGTAAGAGATCACAGCAACGCCAACACCTTTGGCCGACATAGCCAAAAAGTCACGACGAGTTACGGTACGATTCATTATTATTATTCCTTGTTAGAAAAGGCTTCACTGGTATGAGGTCTAATGAGACCCCGATTGTGAGACATCACTGTTACACATTTGTGACATCTTTGTCAGCCTTTTATGATTTCTATCAATTCAAACACTTATACTGAATGGCGTACTTTATTTATGCAGGGCTGGCGCAGCGAACAAGTAAGCTGCTAACATCGGTGCAGGCTAACGCAGCGTGTTAAATGCACGCCTAAGAATGGCAAGAAAAGGAATTTAACAATGAAAGTCAGCGATATTATGAGTGATCAAGTCATCTGCATCAGCGATGGCGCCAGCTTGAAAGATGCCCACCATCTGATGCAAACCCGTGGCGTACGCCACTTACCTGTGATTTCTGAAATTGATGGCACCCTCGTTGGCGTACTCACCCATAAAAAGATGATCGCCAGCGTGATGACTATGTTGAACAAGTACGGCCAAGGCGCGCTCGAGCGCAAAGAACGATACACGCCGATCACAACTGTGATGGACCAAGACTATCAGCATCTTACCGCCGACGAGCCCTTAACTGTGGTGGTGGAATATTTTATCGAAAACAAACTCGGCTGCTTGCCCGTTGTCGATGTTGATAAAAAGGTACTCGGTATCGTCACCTCATCGGACTTTATTAAGCTGTGTCGTACCCTGCTGCAACAGCAAAGTTAAGCTTATCGAGCAAAAAGCGCGGCCAATATTTGCTGCGCTTCCAATTCATCTCACCAAAACTACACTGCAGTCGCAGGCGGTATTCGAGTAAAACGCTGCCAGCGGCACGAGCGCCAGCGATACACCATAATCAGGCCGCGGATCCATTCATCTGCCGCAACGGCAAGCCATGCTGCAAGCACGCCGTAACCTAAATGCAATCCAAAGAACCATGCCAATAGCACGCCAATGCCCCACATGCTAAAGAGGCCAACCCGCACAGGGAACGCCACATCACCCGCGCCTTTTAATGCCGAAATAATCACCAGATTAAACACCCGCCCCGTTTCGAGCGCGATTGAACCTGCAAGCAATAACGCCGTCAGTTGAATGACTTCTTCGTTCTCACTTAGCCAGCCAACAATAGTGAATCGCTGCCAGTAGAATACTAAGACGATACCAAGGGAAACCATAAAGCCCACTAGACAGTAACGCTGCACCCGAGTGGTGATTTCATCGAACCATTGTTTGCCGACATAGTATCCGGTCTGAATTTGCGTCGCCTGCCCGAGCGCCACCGCAAAACAATAAATAAACCGGCTGATGTTTAGCCCATAGGTATAAGCCGTGAGCGATAACGTCCCCATCTGACTGATAAAATAGATAATGGTCATCTGAGCTACATTGTAAGACAGCATCTCGCCAGCATTGAGCAAGCCGATACGCATCACGCTCCAATAAGTGCTGCGCGGTAAAAGCTTAAGTCGTTGCAGCGGCAACGGGATCTTTTTATAGCGGATCACCATCAGCATGATCACAGCGCCGATGATCTGGCTGGTGACGGTGGAAATTGCCACCCCTGTTACCCCATAAACAGGCAAGCCAAAGGGAGAATACAGGGCAATATAATTACCAATGACGTTCATCAAGCCTGTGCTTGAGGTGACGAGCATGGCCGAGCGGGTAAAGCCGTAACTCCTTAAAATCGCAGCAAAAGCGATGTTCATGACCAAGCCTATACTCAAGCTGCCGCAAATCACTAAGTAGTCATATCCAAAGCCTGCCACATCGTGTTCAAGCGCAAACAGGCCGATAATCCCCTTAGCGCCGAAGAACATAGAGGCGCCCATGATCAAGGCGAGTCCTAAGCTCAATGCAACACTTGCCACCCCGATATTAACCGCCTGTTGCGACTGGCCTGCGCCATTATTCTGGCTAATCAAGATGCTCGCACCTGTGCTCACCATCATGGACATGACCATCATGAAGAACATCAGCTGAGTCGTGAGTCCCACTGCCGCTACCGCGTTATCGGAATAATGGCTGAGCATAAAAATGTCGCTAATCCCAAGCAGTGATTGCAGCAAGGTCTCGACAAAAATCGGCCAAGTGAGGGCGACTATGCTCATGCGTTGTTGCAATGTTTTGGGTGCTTTAGCCACGGAGAATTCCTGCAAATAGAGTACGGATAACGATGTGAGCGCTGGCTCAATGTGTCGCTCAAACGGCATCTTGGCAACCTATATTTTAGCCAAGATACTGAAAGCAACTTTCACAAATAGACATCAAAGTGCTATCGAACGCACAATCAGGCGGAAATCTAAGCGCATCCAGCCTAAGGGTCAATTGAATTGGTAATTTTCTTACAAGTCGCCATACAACTCAATCTGTATTAATGAAAATATGCCGACTGCAACCGTATTCATTACTACGTTAATGGCAGAGCTAAAAACAGGACTCATCACTGCGGCTACCATTTCAATTAAACTGCCGATAAACTCAGCCCATTGCAGAACTGCTAAGCGCACAGAAAAATGAGGGAAGATTAAATGAGCCAACTCTATTTAGAAGAGGGGATTAAACAATTGGTTAGCGAGTTTATCGCAGCGGGTTGCCCATCGGTGCGAGAGCAAACCATTGAGCAACGTAGGCAAGGTTATATCGCCAGCACGGTACTCGCAGGTGAAGCGGAAGACGTGTTCGAGGTGCGCGCAGTTTCCATCGATGGCGCAGACTTGACCCTGTTCAAACCTTCGGCGGCAAACGATTTACCCGTTGTCATTTACTACCATGGCGGCTGTTTTGTCAGTGGCGGCGTTGAAACCCACAATCAACAACTGCGTAAACTCGCCAATGATGCTGGCGTACTGGTGATTGCCGTTCGCTATCGCCTCGCCCCAGAACATGTTTACCCCGCCGCCCACGACGATGCCTGCCATGCCGCCGAAGTTATTTATCAGCATTGCCAACAATGGGGTGGCGATAAGGACAAGATTACCCTGATGGGCGACAGCGCTGGCGGCCATTTAGCCCTAGTCACTTGCCTACGTTTAAAAGCCAAAGGGCAATGGTTGCCACAAAAACAAGTGCTTATCTATCCAATGCTCGATGCCACTGCTAAAAGCCAAAGCTATAGCGACAATGGCGAGAAATATATTATTACCCGCGATACCTTACTCACTGGATTTGATCTGTATTTAGATTGGCACCCCAGAACCGATGCCGAAGCCAGTCCGCTGCGAAGCGCTAACTTAGCGGGACTGCCCGAAACCCATATCATCACAGCTGAATTTGATCCGCTCGTCGATGAAGGAGAACAGCTATTTAGGCATCTATTAGAGGCTGGCGTGAATGCCCACTGCCGCCGCTATCTTGGGGTCATCCATGGCTTCTTCCAACTCTCGGGAGTGAGCCGCTCCGCACGGGATGCCATGGTGCAAGTGAGCAATATAGTGAAGACAGCCTAACGTCATCCTTGATGATTAATTCCTTCATAAAAAAGGCTTTCTA